>JBEQBN010000076.1:0-6144 GCA_041639775.1 Halapricum sp. | reverse complement strand
ATCCCTTCGTGACCGCCACGTGGCGGGTGCAGGCGAAGCGTCGGCGACAACCCTTGCTCTTTCAGGGTCGTCTCCTCTTCGAGCAACGCCTCGGCCAGCTCACTGACGCTGTCGTAGTCGGTCTCCCAACTTGCCCACCAGCTATCGTCCTCGAAACCGTCCCCTTCGAGGGGCTCGGCCCGCTTTTTCAGAAGCGTCTCCAGGACGTCCTGGCTGGGTTCGCCGTGGGCGACCCAGTCGTTGACCTTGGTGATCATCCCTCGGTAAGCGTCTGTGTCCGGCACGAGCGTTGCGTGGTTGACGCGACCGATATTCAGCATATCAAGGGTGTCTTCGACCCCGCTCGTCATATCGATCTCACCGCGGAGTTGGACGACCGCCTTCATTATTCGATCACCTCACGCTGTTCGTGAGCTCGCTGGGGCACGCGCGCTTCGGCGGTGTTCCGCAGGGCGTTAAACGTCGCCTTCGCGAAGTTGACTGTCGTACGCGTGTTCCCCGACGAGCGCGTCCAGATGTCTTCGATGCCTGCGAGTTCAAGCACTTTCCGGACGGTTTCTCCGCCCGCGAGGCCGAGCCCGCGCGGTGCGGGCTGGAGCTCGACTTCGACGCTGCCGGCCTTGCCGGTCGTGCGCAGCGCGACCGTGTGCGGTCGGCCACAGCCACACTCCCAAGAGCCACAGCTCCGGGACACGTCGATGAGGTTGAGCTTGGCGACGTCGATTGCCTTCTGAATTGCGCCGCCGACCTGGTCGTCACGCCCCTCAGCGTAGCCGACCAGTCCGTCGCGGTTACCCACGACGACGACACAGCGGAACTTGACTCGACGACCCGAGTCGGTCATCCGCTGGACCATATTGATGTCCAGTACCTCGTCCTCCAAATCGGGGACAAGCTGGTCTACGATCTCCGGTTCTTTCAGCGGCAGGCCGGCGTTGAGGGCGTCGACCATCGTGTCGATCTCGCCCTCGGCTACTTTCCGGCCGAGCCGCGTCCGTGGTGTCCATCCGTCAGATTCGCTCATAGGTCGATGTCTCCCTCCAAGAGGATCTCTCGTGTGTCATCGAAATGTGACGGCAGATCCGTCGCGTCGAAGTCCCCACTGTAGAGATCATCGTCCAGCGAGTCGGCGTACTCGGCGATATGCTCGCCGCGCGTGCGCTCCCAGGGTGCGAGTACCTCGTCGTTGTGGGGGATTTCCAGGCCGGCGTCGATTGCGCCTTCCTGCACTGCGAATACTTTACTACCGGGTGTCGGGGTGTTGAGTCCGATGTCCAGCACGGCCGACTCGTAGCCGGCCTCAATGGCCCGCAGTCCAGCCAGCAGCCCCGTGAGGTAGGCGGCGGGGAGGTTGCCCGTTGGGGCTTCCCAGCCGTACGCCTCGAGGTCGCTGGAGACAGCGTTTGCGACCGTTTGGTCGCCGTTCGAGCCGCGAATCACCAGCTGCGCCCTGATATGTTTGTTGCTCTTGCGAGCGACCAGGCGTGGCTTGCCGGATTTCAACAGGCGCAACCGCTGATGGTAATCTGTCCGGGCCTCACGGCGCCGGCGCATCGGAACGTTGTATCGTGGTCCTGTCGCCATCAGTTCTCACCGAATTGGTCTTCGATATACCGCTCGAGGTCGGCGACAGAGTCGAACTCGCCGCCGCTCGCGCGGTCGTATAGCGTGCGATACTCCGAGGCCGACAGCTCGTCTTCCTCGTCACGAAGCTCACGCAGCCGACGCCGCTGGGCGCGGATACGCGACCGCCAGTCGTCTTTCTCGTTTTCGCGACCGCCGGCTTTCCCCTTACGGGAACCGTGTCCGGTCTGATGACCGTAGGAGCGTTTCTGCTGGCGCTCTTTGGCACGGCCACGGGAGTTTCCGGCGGCTTCTTCGGTCTGAATGAGTCCCTCGTCGACCAGTTCGCGGACGTCTTCGCGGGTGATTGCGTCGGCGATGTCGCCCTGTGCGTCGGGATCGAACCAGATCCGGTTTTTCCCGACGTCCAGCACGTCCGCAGCCAGTCGCTTCTGTGCGCTGAGATCAGTCATTCTGACACCTCCACTTCGACGTAGGTGGGATTGAGGACGCGAATGCCGGCGTCCTCGGCTTCCTCCTCGATCCGCTCGCGCTTGCGCGCGCCGACTTTCGAAGCGATGCGAACGGCCTGGGTGTCACCGTCGACGCCCTCGAGGTCGTCCACGTTGTGCACGCGGACCTCCTCGAAGCCGCTCGGATGCAGGCCTCGGACTGCCTCGGGGGTCCGGAAGCCGGCCTCGACTTTCGGGCCCTTGCCCTTGACACCGCGTCGCTGTTTGGAGAGGCCACCACGGGGCTCGCGCCACGAGGTCGGCGTGCGCTTTTTCTTGTGGTAGTCCTGGCGGTTGAACTGCGGCTTGCCGACCCGCTTGCGCTGGGTCAGCAGTCGCTCGGTCTCCTCGTCCAGGTCGGGTGTCTTCTCGACCAGCCCGCGTGGCTGGAGTTCAGTCTCGACGTCCTCGGCCTCCTCGGCTGCTTCGGGTTCGTCCGTTTCGACGTCACCCTCGGCCTCTTCGGAGACTTCGAGTTCGCCGACGTCGGCTTTGATACGCGCAGCAAGCGCGTTCCCGACACCTTCGGCTTCGGCAAGTTCTTCCTGTGTGGCGGCTCGGACATCCTCGACCGTCTCGAAGCCGGCCTCACGCAGTGCGTCGGCCTTCGCGTCGCCGACACCGCTGATGTCTGTCAACGCTTCAAATTCGTTGTCTTCGTCTGCCATCAGGCGTCACCTCGGTTCGGTTTCTGGGTGATGTAGACGCCGTCCTGGAAGACCCGCACGTCCTTGTCCGTGACGCGGGTCAACTGCTCGATGTCGGCAGCCGTCTGCCCGACATCCTCAATACTCGGGCCCGAAAGCGTGATCTCCTCGCCGTCGACGTCGACATCGGTATCGCCGTGGATCGGCGTCTTCCGCGGGGCCTTCTCCCCGAGGAAGTTCTCGATGACGACCTCGTCGCCGTCTGCACGGACCTGCATCGGGAAGTGAGAGTAGAAGATCTCCATCTCGTACTCCCACCCTTCGGTGACCCCGTGGAACATATTCTCCACGTGGCTCTCGAAGGTCCCGACGGTCGCGCGCGTCTTGGCGTCGACCTCGTCGGATTCGATGACGAGTTCGTCGCCATCGATATCCACGGAGACGTCCGGGTACCAGAGTCGGCGCGTAACGCTACCCTGCGGTCCCTCGACCGTCAGCTCGAGATGGTCCATCTCGGCGCTGACATCGTCTGGAATTTCAAGTACTGTTCGTGCCATTGTTAGTAGACGTATGCGATCACCTGGCCACCGACGCCCTCATCGCGGGCCTCATAGTGGCTCATAATACCGTGGCTGGTGGAGACAACGAGTGCACCGTAGTCCTGTGCGGGGAGGAACCGCTTCTCCCACTTTTCGAACTCGTCAGCGCCCGCCGAATAGCGGGGCTGCACGGAACCGCACTCGTTGATCGCACCCTTCAGTTCGACCTCGAACCGACCGGCTTTGCCGTCGTCGACGAACTCAAAGCCGCCGATGTACCCGCTGTCGTAGAAGACTTCGAGTACGCTGCCGATCTCGTTCGAGGCGGGCTCGACTGTCTGGGTCAGCTTTCCGACGCTCTCGGCGTTATCGACGGCCGACAGCGCGTTGCTGAGTGGATCGTTTCCTGTCATTGTTAGCTGTACTTCTCGAAGCCCATATCACGGGAGATCTCTCGGAAGCACTGGCGACACAGCCAGATATCGTACTTCCCGACCAGACCCTGCTCGCGACCGCAGCGCTGGCAGGCCTGAATCTGCTCGGTTCGCTTTGCGGCCTGCTCGCCAGTGGCTTCTTTTGATTCCTGCTCGGATTCGCTCATTCGTTCACCTCCACGTCGAAGGTCGACTCGACGAACGCGATTGCGTCCTCTGGATCGAGCCGGTGATTCGAAGGAATCGGGCGATCGGCTTTGTCACGCTTGGTGACGCGATAGCCGGGGCGGACGAGGTTGACTGTCACGTCCAGCCCGTAGATCCCAATCGTCGGGTCGTACTCCTGGCTCGGGAACTCGGTGTGTTCTTCGACCCCGAAGCTGAAGTTGCCCGTGTCATCGAACTGTCCGGCCGAAAGGTCGACCAGCGGCAGTGCCGTCTCCAGGAAAGACTGGGCCTGCTCGTTACGAAGTGTGACCTTTGCACCGATCGGGTCACCCTGTCGGATGTTGAACTCCCCGACAGTCTCTTTGGCTCGGGTCCGAACGGACTGCTGGCCCGTGACCTCTTCGAGGATTTCCTCGGCGTTGGCGAGTTCGCGACCGCCTTCGCCGACGCCCATATGGACGACGACTTTCTCGATATGGGGCTCACGCATCTCGTGGAAGCCACTCTCGGTTTCAGAACTCATTCGTCGTCACCTCCTGCCTCCTCATCGTCGGTCTCGGCGTCGGCCTCGTCCGGAATGTCGGCGCCCGCATCGGCCGCCGGTGCAGCCGCTTCGTCCTCGTCGTCGCTCGTGAAGTTCTCGTCAATAACGACGACGTACTCCTCGATCGTCTCGAAGCCCTCGCCGCCGTCCTGTTCGACCAGGACGTTGTTCGGCGCACTGCTGGCGGTGACCTGGATCTCCTCGATCGTGCCGATCTCGCCGGCGTGCTGGCCGTCGACCGCTGTGACCAGGGCCCCTTCTTCATACTCGAAGTGGGCGACGATTTCGCCTGCTCGCGGCCCGTCGCCGCTCGCATCCGAGGCGTCTCTCGACGCCTCGCTGTCCTCGTTGCCGATGACAATCGAGTCACCGGGAGCGTACTCGCTGTCGTCGTCGACCAGTAGCGTGTGCCCGTCGTGCAACGTCAGTTGGACATCGCCGCCGGGAACGTGCTGTTTGCCGACGATCTTGCCGAGTTTGGACTCGGCGGCCTCGGTGTCGATGGCCGTCAGCGCGAGCCGACCGCCCTCGCCGGGGAACACCCGATAGTACTCCTCGCGCTCGGTAAACGCCAGGATGTCGAACATCCCGACCGGGCGCGACTCGTCGCTTTCGGGCGTGCCGTTGATCAGGATCTGATCCTGATTCAGCGCGTAGCGGGCTTCCTTCCGGCTGTCGACGTACCCTAGCACGTCCCGAAGGACGATCAGCAGAGGCACGCCGTCCTCACCGTGCGGGCCGGCATCGGCCTTGACGGTGAACGTCTGGGTCTTGCGCTCGACTGGCCAGCTGTTCGGTACCGAGAGTCGTTTCTGATGGTTCGTCATGCGCTGTCCTCCTCGCTTTCCAGGCGCGCTTGCCGACGGTCGTCCTCAAGATTGAGGTCGATCACGCGGAGGTTGCTCGTCTCGAGGGGCCGGGGGACTTCTTCCCCGTCGGCCGTCTCAAGGGTCACTTCCTCGACGTGGACGACAGCGTCTCTGAGATCGACGTTAACGACATCGCCTTCTTCGCCGGCGAAGTCGCCACGCATAATCTCGACAGTGTCGCCCTCGTTAACGCGGACCGATCGCTGGCCGTACTCCTCGCGGAGGTCCTCGGCCAGCGTCGCCCGCACCTGTGAGTGCTTCTCGTGCAGCGGGGCGCGCCGTGTCTGTGTTCGCTGTTTCGATGGTTGCTCGCTCATAGTTCTATACGATCATTGTCGCTGTAGAAGCGATACTGCCGAACCGCTCGGCGACTTCCCGCGCGACGGGACCCTTGATCTCGGTCCCGCGGGGGTCCTCGTTCTCGTCGACGATGACGGCCGCGTTGTCTTCGTATTTGACGCGCGTGCCGTCGGGTCGGCGGATGGGCTTGCGCTGGCGGATGATCACTGCCTCGAGCACCTGGCGACGCATCTCGGGCGTCCCCTTGGTGACTGAAACGGTGATCTTGTCGCCCAGACCCGCCTTCGGGTGGCGGTTCTTGGTCCCCTGGTAGTTGGTGATGCTGATCACTTTGAGTTCGCGTGCGCCGGTGTTGTCGGCACAGTTGATCAGCGACCCCTTCTCCAGGCCCTGGGTGACGTCTGCTTTCAGCGCTTCCATCACTCGTCACCTCCCTCGACGGAAACGACTGCGTGGGATTTCGTCTTCGAGAGCGGTCGTGTCTCTGCTATCGTAACCGTGTCGCCGACCTCGATGTCGAGGCACGGCGGTGCGTGCGCGGGCACCCGGGACCGCCGTTTCATGTAGC
>JBEQBN010000075.1:0-6155 GCA_041639775.1 Halapricum sp. | reverse complement strand
AGCGTCGATTTGCCCGAACCGTTCGGGCCGGCCAGACAGTGAACGTCGCCGGGCTCGATCGACAGGTCGACGCCATCGACGGCCACGACCGGGCCGTAGTCTTTCGTCAGGTTCTCGACGGCAAATCGGTCCGCCACGGTCAATCACCCCTCCGATAGAGCACGATCGTAGCCTCCAGGACGACCAGCGAGGCGAGCGCGGTCACGCCGAGTATCGCGAAGTAATCCGCGTACAGCCCCAGTGGTACGTCCTTGAGCATCTCGCTGCGGACGATGATCGTCGTGTAGTGTAGCGGCACGGCCCGGACGATCTCCTTTCGGATCGGCGAGAAGAAGCCGGCCGGGTAGATCAGCCCGCCGAACGCGACCAGCCCGAACAGGACGATCACCGAGAGAAACCGGCCGACAGTCCTGAAGCGGGTCAGAAACATAATCGCCATCGCGGTGGCCGCCATCGCGAGAAACGACACCAGGAGCGCGGCGACGAGCCCGACCGAGATCGGCGTGAGGGCATACCCCAGTTCCCACGTGACAACGCCGAACATCGTGATGGGCACGAGCATAAGCAGTGTGAAATACAGCAGTTTCGCCGCCACGAGCGATTCCAGCGAGGAATCGGTCCGGATACGCTGGATCGCGCGCGACTCGCTGGCCAGGTTGTAGGGGACGTAGGTGAACGCAAACAGCGTGAGCGTCGCGACCAGCAGGATCGGGATCAGATACTCCGACAGCGAGCGCGACTGGCCGATCACGTGGCGCTCGACCGTGATCGACGTCGAGGCGCCCGACTGCAACCGGTAGTTGAGCACGCTCACCATCGCGTTCGAGGGCTGGTCGAACAGGACCATACTCCCCTCGACTGTGAGGTTCAGTTGTGACTCCCGGGAGTCGTTCAACACGCCGGGCGGCACGGTGACGACGGCATAGACCTCCTCGCGATGGAGCGCGTCCATCGCCGCGGCCTCCGAGTCGTATCGGACTGGCTGGGCGAACGTGACGGTCGCGGCATCGACAAGTTCGAGGCTCCCGTCGTCGGTCGCCTCCGACTCCGGCACGACCGCGACCGGCGCCTCCTGGGGGATGACGTGCTGAAACGTGACGCTCGCGTACCCGGCGGTCGCGGGCAACACCAGCAACAGCACGACCAGTGCGGCCACGTTGTGCTTGCTCCAGCGCAGTTCTTTGCGCAGCAGGGCTCGCAGGCTCACGGCGACTCGTCTGCGAGTGACAGGAGCAGGGTGAAAAGCGTTGCCGGTTCGACGTGATCTTCGCTGTCTGTCAGCGATCTCGTTCGCTCCGTTCGATCGGGCCGTTCCATTCCTCGAGACCGCCGGCAAGGCTCTCGACTGGCGTGTCTGTGACCCCTTCGTAGGAGGTGATCAAGCGGGCGGCCTGGACGCTGGATTCGCCGTGGGGACAGACGGTGACGATCCGATCCGCGTCGGCGTCCAGTTCGTCGATGCGGTCGACGAGTCGGCCAAAGGGCAGGTTCCGGCTCCCCGGGATGTGTCCCCGCTCGAAGGTAACGGGCTGTCGGATATCGACGATCTCGACGTCAACGTCGGAATCGAGCAGATCCGAGAGTTCCGACGCGCTGGTTTCGCCATCCATACCTCCGTCCAGCACCCACTGCGGGAAATCCGCTACGGAAGCGGATTCGGCCGGATGACTCGCAATCGCGACTACAGCACCCCTTCTTCTTTCGCGAGCAGCAACCCTTCGATGGTCGCGTCGTTGGCGGGCGGCTCCCGCGCTCTCTCCAGCGCCTCTTCGACCGGGACGGGACGCACTTCGAGGAACTCGTTGTCGTCGTAGCTGGGCTCGACCGGTTCCAGCCCCTCGGCGAAGACGATCCCGCGTTTGTGCCGGAGGACGCCCGTCGCCGTCCAGAACGTCTCCAGCAGTGCGGTGCCGGACGGATCGAACCCGGTCTCCTCGCGGAGTTCGCGCGCGCCGGCGGTCGTGAACGACTCGCCGTCCTCGACGATACCGGCGGGGAGTTCCAGACAGTGCTCGCCGATCGCCGGCCGGTACTGCTCGACCATCACGACGGTGTCGTCGGTCACGGGCACGACGACCGCGGCAGGGGGCAACTCCGCCCAGTAGTAGCGCTTGCGCGAGCCGTCGGGCTGTTCGACTAGATCGTAGCCGCCGGTGTACCAGCCGGTTTCGTACTCGATTTCCGATTCGACGACCGGCCAGTCGTGGCGTTCGTCGCTCATAGCTGTTGTGTCACGCTCAACCGGTAAAACGTGACGCTCTCGCCCGTCGCGTTCGTCCGGACGTAGACCGCGTCCCCGTCGGCAGCGTCGGGATAGTTCGAGCGGAGCGCGTCGAGTTCGTCGAACGGCGAGTGGGTGAACGCCCCTTTGATCCCGAGCGGCCCCTTCCAGTACGGATCAGCCCCACCCGTTCCGTTCCCGGCGTCGGACAGTGCGGCCGTGGTGTACTCGTAACGCCGCTCCGAGAGGGTCGCCGCCTCGACTGCCGCGTTTCGTTGGTCGATCGACAGCTCGTCCGATTCGACCTGCGTGGCCGTCAGATAGTAGGGCTCGCCGCTCTTGAGCAGGCCAGGCAGCGCTCCCAGTGCCAACAGCAGGACGACCACGACAAGCACGCCGATCAGGAAGTTCCGGGCGATCGGACGCACGTCAGTCCTCCCGGAGCATCGTCCGATATATCTCGCCGAATGCCTGTCTGCGGAGCGTTCCGACGGCGGCCTCACGCTGGCTCTGGAAGGTCGCCGCGACCGCCGTCCCCGCGAACGGGGCGGCGTGCCAGACGACCCGGTCGACGTTGGCGTTGCCGATCTCCCGGATCTCGTAGTCGGGATGGCCGTCACACCACGCCTCGAACTCCTCGCGAGTGCCGACCGTGACCGCCAGCGACTCGGCGAAGAGGGCGTCACGCGCGGTCTCGACCACCTCGCTCGTCACGCGCTCGCGGTACTCTTCCTGGTCCATCTCCATCGCCTTCGCGACCTCTTTGACGACGACCTGTGCGGTCGATCCCAGCGTCTCGTAGCGTTCGCGTGCTGCCGCGGCCGTCTCGGGCTCGAACGACCCCTCTGTCTCCATACCTGCCTCTGGGGGTTGGAGTCCCTACTCGGTTTCGCCGTCCGACT
The DNA here is from genome assembly GCA_041639775.1 of Halapricum sp. Taxonomy (GTDB): domain Archaea; phylum Halobacteriota; class Halobacteria; order Halobacteriales; family Haloarculaceae; genus Halapricum. Next base: position 3,032 of record JBEQBN010000075.1, on the reverse strand, counting down.
CGTCCATCCGACGGGTCAGTTCCCGCGCGTCTTCGAGGATTGCCCGCGCCTCGTCGTCGAGTGTCTCGCCGTCCCCGACTGCCCGCCTGTCGATTCCGGGATCCTGGCGGTTTGCGTGGCCGCGATCACCGGTGTCAACCTCGTCGATCGGGTGATCGGTCTCCTCGACGGCGTCGAGATCGCGCAGCCGTGCGGCCAGTGCTTCGTCGTCGTCCTCGCCCCAGTTCGGCGTGTGCTCGTCCAGCCAGTCCTCGTGGTCGGTCCCGCGGATGAGGGCGGTAAACGCTATGTGGTTCGCCAGGTGCTCGGCGTCGGCCTGCGGCTCCGCACAGACGGGACAAAGGTAGGCCATATACGGGCCGACGGTATCCAGCGTCAAAGGAGTTCACACGGTCGGTTGTCCGTCTGTCCGGATCGGTCGAACGTATCGAGCGATCGTATCGCACATCGTCACAACCGACCGTGTCAGTCGCCGGAGGTCTGCAGGAACTGTTCGGTCACGAACGGCTCGTCCTCACCCTCGACGGCCAGCACGTCCAGGGCGGTCACGACCGCATCGACGTCGAGCAGCCCCGCGAGACTCGGCTCGGTCCGCCCGTTGTCGCCCGAGACGAGTTCCTTCACGTAGAGGCCGCCCTCGCCGTCGAGTTCGACTGTCGCGTGGGTCTCGTCGTCCAGTTCGCCCTCGATCTCGTAGACTTCGCGGGTCCGGTCGATGTCGGCCCGTCGGTGATCCACTCGCTGGGGGGTCCGCTGGGTGATCGTCGCGCCTCCCAGGGCGTCCAGTGCCTCGTGCAACTCCTCTTCGCTCACGGGCTCGTCGAACTCCACGGCCATCCGGTAGGTCTTGGCGGCGTCGTGTTGCTTGACGCGCTCGACCATCTCGTAGGTCGGGGTCGCCAGGTCGGTGACCTCGACTTTGCCGTCGGCGAACTCGTTGATCTCCGCCTCCAACTGTGCGGGATCGACCTCTCTGGCGTGGGGATCTTCGACCTCGATGACGAACGGACGCCCGGTCCCGAGCATCAGCGCGTCGACGTCCTCCCGTCCCGCGCCGTGGAAGGTTGCCGACTCGCCCTCGTAGGCCTCAACGACCGGCGGCGCGGTCAGTTGCTCGACGCTCTCGTCGTAGCGAAAGCCCGTTCCGTCACAGCCGGGACACTCCGCGCCGCGTTTCAGGCCCGTGCCGCCACACTCGTTACAGGGCCACTTCGTCTGGGGGATATCGCGCTCGAGTTTCTTATAGCGGCCGTAGACGAACGCGGAGTTGACCTGCAACTCGACCTCGTCGGTGCCGAGATCGAGCAACAACTGCACGTCCGGGCGACCGAAGTCCACCTCCGCGCCGACCGCCCGGCCGAAGCGCTTGCCGACCTCCCTGTTGAGTTCGGATTTCAGTTGCTCGCCGGCGTCTTCCGCCAGGCCCACGTCCTCTCGCAGCAGCCGGTCGTTCTCCTCTAGCATCGGCGGGACGCGCGTCCCGACCTGGTAGGTATCGAACTCGTAGTCGGTGACGGCCTGTACTGCGCGATCAGTCCAGATATCGATGCGATCGGATTCGCCCTCACAGACCCAGCACTCCTCCGGGGGTTCGTACGGTTCGTCGGCTTCGAGGGCGACAGTCGTTCGCAACGCACGGCCCCGCTCGGCGTTGCTGAGGCCGAAGCTCCGATCGGCGACCAGGCGGCCGAGACACGCGTCACAGACCGGCCCGGTCGCGATCGCGTCTCGAGCGATATCGAGGACAGTCATTGTCCCGTACTCGCCCGTCTGGACGTAATTCGCTTTCGAGTCGCTGTTGGATCGTCACTGTCCTCGGTACCAGCAACATCGTCCGAGGACGGCGACAACTCCTCGACCGCAGTTCGGCCGGTAACACGTTCTCCGGCCACGAAATGGGGATGTATCGGCCGAAATATGCGTACAGAGACGCCGCAGCGGTTGCCAGCAACTGTCCCCATAAACGAATCAATCCCGTTAAGTTCGGTAATGACGCCACGAGAGACTCGGATATCGAGACGCACGTATCTCGCGGGAACGACGACGGCGACCGTTGGACTCGCCGGCTGTTCCGTCCTCGGCAGTGACAGCAGCGATCTGACCGTCGCACATATGCCGATCTTCCCCGACTTGCAGTACTTCGTGATGGACGATCAGGGGCATTTCGACGACATCGATCGGACGGTCAACGGCGAGGAGTTCACCGACGGCCCCTCAATCATCAAGGCCTACAGCGGCGGCGACATCGACATCGCGATGTTCGGCATCGTCCCGGCGATGATTCTCATCGACCGGGGGCTGCCCGCGAAGGTGACGGCGGCGAACATCAAGGAGCCGATGGCGATTCTCACCCACGAGGAGTTCGGCCCGCTGTGGGACGAACACGGTAGCGACGCCTTCGACATCTGGCGCGAACAGCGCGGCGAGCTGTTCCAGTTCGGCACGTTCCCGCAGGGATCGGTGCCTGACATCCTGCTGCGGTACTGGCTCGATCAGGAGGGCGTCGATCCCGAGAGCGATGTCCAGATCACCGAGATCAACGGCGCGAATGCCGTCTGGCAGGCGATCGCCAACGACGAGATCGACGGCACGTCGATTATGGAGCCGGTGCCGACCCGCGTCGTCGGGGAGTCGGTCCCCTACGAGACCTTCAGGACGGCCGCTCAGATTATGCCCGGCCAGCCCGCGGCCGTGACGCTGATGAGCGACGAGATCCGCGACACCGACGTCGCGACGCAGTTCCTCGACGCCCACGTCCGGGCGACCGAGTACATTCAGGACAACCCCGAGCCGACGGCCGACATCGTCGAGAGCGGGATCGGCCTGGACGCCGATCGGGCACTGTCGGCCCTGCAGGGGCCGCTGTCGAACTTCGTCACCGACCCGCGCGAGATCGAGAACGGGACGGGGATCTTCTCTGAGTTCGCCGCTCGCACGGGCAAACTCGACCAGCAACTGTCCCTCGAAGAGATCTTCGATTACAGCGTCTACGAGGCGCTCTAACGATGGCAACCGACGTCAGCAACGAACTC
>JBEQBN010000074.1:0-6176 GCA_041639775.1 Halapricum sp. | reverse complement strand
ACGGCACATACCGAATTTGGTGATGTGCTGGCTCACTCGACGTCGCGGCGCTCGATCATACGCTGGATCTCGTTGACTTTTGCGGCCTGTTGCTCGTTTGCGGCGGCAATTTGTTCGATCTCCTCGGCAACGCGTTCCGCGGATTCGGCGGTCTCATCGACCATACTCGCGACTTCCTCAGTCGAAGCGGCCTGATCGTCGGTGGCTTCGGCGACCTCGTCGGCACCTTGGGCGGCTTCGCTGACGGCCTGGTCGATCTTTCGGAGGATTTCGACGGCCTCTTCGACCTGGTCGATCCCTGAATCGACCTGTTCGTTGGCCTCCCGGATGGATCCGACAGTGCTCTCGGTGTCGCGCTTGATGTCTGCGACCATCGACTCGATTTCGGCGGCGTTTTGCTGGGACTCTTCAGCCAGAGACTTCACCTCGTCGGCAACGACGGCAAACCCCTCACCCGCCTCACCCGCACGGGCGGCCTCAATCGAGGCGTTTAACGCCAGCATATTGGTCTGGTCCGCGATATCGTTGATCACATCGACGATCTCGTCGATCTCGTCGATGCGATCGCGAAGTTGCGTGACATCGTCGCTGACATCCCGGTTGGCGTCGTCGACGGCCTCCATTGCGTCGATCGCCTCGTCGGCGACGCCCCGGCCGTTGTCCGCGAGCTGGCGAGCCTGCTCGCTGATCGCCTTTACCTCGTTTGCGCTCGAGGCAACTTCCTCAACAGTCGCACTGAGGTTCGATACCTCGCCGGCGACTTCACGCATATTGTCCGACTGGTCCTGTGCAAGGTCGCTGATCTGCTGGGAGCTATCCGAGACGTTCTCGGACGCGCGGAGCAACTCGTCAATCGCGCCCCCGAGATCCGACGCCTCGACGTCGCCTGTCCCGAGGTCGTCATCACGACCACCCGTATCTGAAGCCATACGTCGATACTCGCGAGTCCCGGCTGATTAAACGTGACTCCGCAGTTATCAGGGCTGATAGAACTCGTTGGAGGGGATATCAGACGAACGGATCGCGTGTGACGCGCGCTATCGTGGTGACCCAGCCCCGACAGCAGTCGTGGACGAGCGAACGAGCGACGCAAGTGAGAGAATCAGCTGGAGAGGCGTGTACCGATGCGGCTGCTATGGCTGTGCGTTGTTGTGGCGGTACGGTTGCTGTGGCAGTGCAGTTGGTGTGGCGGTGCAGTCGCCGAAAAGCAAGCATACGGCGACGGAGTCGCCGTTTCCCCGCTCGCGCGCTACCGCACGCGAGCGGCCTTTTTCCCCAAGTTTTTGCGCGTGAGAGGTCCGCCTCGTGCCGACAGGCACGAGTGCGAGACCCGAACGCGCAAAAAGTGGTTCTCAGGCCATCGCAATGCCCTGCTCGGCCTCAAGCAGTTCGTGATAGCGATTTCGAATCGTGACCTCGGAGATGTCCGCGACCTCCGAGACGGCGGCCTGGGTGGTCTTCTCGTTGGTCAGAAGGGAGGCGGCGTAGACCGCGGCGGCGGCCAGTCCGACGGGTGACTTCCCGGAGTGGACGCCCTGTTCTTTGGCGTTGGTCAGCAACTCGCGAGCGCGGTGTTCGGCCTCCTCGGAGAGATCGAGGTCCGAGGCAAAGCGAGGGACGTAACTCTCGGGATCGGCGGGCTTGACCTCCAGGCCGAGTTCGCGAACGACATAGCGATAGGTGCGGGCGATCTCGTCTTTGCCGACGCGAGAGACATCTGTAATTTCATCGAGGCTTCGGGGGACGCCGGCCTGGCGTGCGGCGGCGTACACCGCAGAGGTGGAGACACCCTCGATGGAACGTCCAGGCAATAGGTCCTCGTCGAGCGCGCGCCGGTAGATGACGCTTGCAGTCTCGCGGACGTTCTCCGGCAGGCCAAGCGCGGAGGCCATCCGGTCGATCTCACCCAGCGCCTGCTTGAGGTTGCGCTCCTTGCTGTCACGGGTGCGGAACCGCTCGTTCCACTTGCGGAGGCGCTGCATTTTCTCACGCTGGTTGCTAGACAGGGAGTTGCCGTAGGCGTCCTTGTCGCGCCAGTCGATATTTGTCGAGAGCCCCTTATCGTGCATCATATTCGTGGTGGGAGCACCGACGCGGCTCTTCTCGTCTTTCTCCTTGGAGTCGAACGCGCGCCACTCCGGCCCGCGGTCGATCTCGTCGGCATCGACAACCAAGCCACAGTCATCACAGACAGTCTCACCACGGGCGTCATCGGCGATGAGGTTTCCGCCACATTCCGGGCAGGTGAGGTCGCTCTGTTCGTCGGTTTCCGATTCTACTGTCGGTCGTGATCGCGTGCGTGTTGACTCACTCATAGTTCGAGGGCGGGTGCTGTCCGGGCAGGAACATCCTGGTAAAACCCGGATCGTGGTCGCTGACCAACCGGTTAGTCTTAACCGTATAAATAGATTTCGGTATCTACAGCTGTAGTAGCGGTAGCGGCCCCGATCGTGTATCGTGGTGTCTTTTGACACGCTAGTACAAGTATGACACGAACAATCAAGCCGACCGAGGCCGGAGCGCGAACCGATGCACGTCGCAGTCGGCAGTACGAATCCAGTCAAGCAGCGGGCCGTCGAGACGGTTCTCGATAACGCGACAGTCACGCCCGTCGCAGTCGATTCAGGGGTGTCAGAGCAGCCACGGAGTCGCGCCGAGACAATTCAGGGGGCGGACACCCGGGCCCGGCGCGCGCTGGCTGCAGCGGACGCTGATCTCGCTGTCGGGATCGAAGGCGGTGTCGGGGCCGATCCCTGTGATGACGGGCGCTATCTGGTGATGTGGGCGGCTGTCACTGACGGGGAGCGCCTCGAACGGGGCGGCGGCCCGTCAATCCGCCTGCCCGGGGCCGTCTCGGATCGGATCCACGCGGGCGAGGAACTCGGACCGGTGATGGACGATTGGCTGGACGCGTCCGGGGTCGCGACCGGGCAAGGCGCCGCCGGCGTGCTCACTGGCGGTGCGATCGACCGTGAATCCGCGCTCGTGCACGCGGTCGCGGGAGCGCTGGGCCCGTTTCTGACGTCTCACTACGAGTCCTGAGTCGCGGGGACCTCGACCTCGTCGCGGTCGCGACTCTCCTCGACGGCTGTCGTCAGCGAGACGTTGAGCCAGGCCATCGAGACCAGCCCACCCGCGAGCGTCACCAGGTTCTTGACGGCGTGATCGACGACTGCGACACTGATCGCCAGCGCGCCGCCCAGTGGTGTCAGGCCGACGACGATGATCGCGAACGCCCCCTCGTAGAGCCCGAGACCGGCAGGGGTCAGAGGCAACACCTTCGCGAGGTTACCGACGCTGACCGCGAAGAAGGCGACGCCGACGAGGAAGGGGGTGAGTTCGACGCCAAACGCCACCAGGACGATGACAGCGGTGAGCACGTCGATTGTCCAGATCAACAGGCTCGTCGTCCCGACCAGGGCGAACGCCCGCCGGTCGCTGGCGACCGTCTGGACGTCGCCCGCGAACCGTTCGATCACACCGGCGACGTAATCGGCGTAGCTGTCACTGCTGAGCCGTGTGACGACCGACCTGACGTAGTTGCGGTCGCTGCGTGCGCTGAGAACGATCACTGCTGTCGCGGCGATCGCGGCCACGCCGACGCCGGCGGCGACGACCATCGCCGTGCGGCCCGCCTGTTCCTGTCCACCGGCCAGCTCCGCACCGACGATCGCCGATTGCAGTTCCGCCGGCGACATCGTCGCGACCATACTTACAACGACGACGCCGGCCAGCAGCGCGATCGTCAGCAGGTCGAACACCCGCTCGATCGCCAGCGAGGCGAACCCCGAGGGGTACGGAACTGACCGGCGAGCCTTCATTACATATGCGCGGACGGCATCGCCCAACCGCGCGGGAAATACCAGGTTGCCGGTCTGGCTGATGAAGATCGCGCCCGTCAGGAATCCCGGATCGGAGCGATAGCCAAGGCGATCGAGGATGTCCCGATAGCGCAGTCCCCGCAGCGGCCAGGAGAACACGTACACCACGGCCGAGAGTCCGACGAGGGCTACGTCGGCACTTCGCATATTCGCCCACACCTCGCCGGGATCGAGATACGTCGTCATCAACATCAACGCGAGAGCGACCAGTACCGTCCCGGCGACGGCGCTTACCCGTCGGTCGATCCGCGGGTTGACCGAGATCTGCCAGAAGGTGCGAACGATCTGACTCCCCATACCGAGGACGTCCCGGACAAGGTCGACCTTTGAGTCGCCTTTCGGTGTCCAGTTTACGGGGAATTCCTTGACACTGTACCCAGACCGCTGGGCCCGAACCAGCACTTCGGTGTCCCAAAACCAGTGGTCGTCGTCGACGTCTTCCAGCACGTCAAACAGGGCTGTCCGATCGAAAGCCTTGAACCCGCACTGATGGTCCTGTAGTTCCGAACGCAACAGCAACCGCACAAGCGTGTTAAACCCCTTGCTCGGAATACCGCGTTTGGCGGGCCGGTCCGCAGTGTTGCCGGGAATCCATCGCGAACCAGTCGCGAACTCGTAGTCGCCGCTGCGAACGCTCTCGATCAACTCCTCCAGGTGGGACATATCGGTCGCCAGATCGGTATCGAAATACACCAGCGTCTCCCCGGACGCGCGCTCGAAGGCGTATTCCAGAGCTTTCCCACGACCGAGCCGCTGGTCACTATGGACGTGGCGCACTCGTTCGTCTTCGTTGGCCAATCTGGCGGCGATTTCGGGTGTGCGGTCAGCACAGCCGTCTTCCGCGACGAGCACCTCAAACGTACCGTTCGGGAGGAACTCTTCGAGGGTTTCGAGCGTGATCTCGACAGTCCGCTCGATCGTCTCCGCCTCGTTGTACGCGGGCAAGACGACACTCACTTCGACCGCACGATCCATTGGTAATCTCTATCGGTCACGGCCGGCAAGAACCTTCTGATACCGTCGAGAAACCGGCTAGTCCAGTTCGTAGCCGTCCTCGCGGGCCAGCCCTTCGAGGACGTACTCCGCGGACGTCCGGGTGGTCGCAAGCGGCGTGTCGTGAACGTCACAGATCCGCAACAGTGCCGAGATATCCGGCTCGTGGGGCTGGGCAGTCAGCGGGTCGCGCATAAACACAACCCCGTCGACTCGGTCGTTCGCGGCTTCGGCGCCGATCTCCATATCGCCACCGAGCGGCCCCGATTGCTTGCGTTCGACCTCCAGGCCCGTCGCTTCGGCGATTCGCTGGCCCGTCGTCCCGGTACAGACAATGTCGACAGTCGAGAGATACGACTGGTAACTCTCTGCGAAGTCGATCATCTCCGGTTTCTCGTCGTCGTGTGCGATCAACGCGATGCGCGTCATAGTTCACTCTCTGGGCGCACCGTGAAACAACTTTCGCGGAAAGGCGAGGATTACGGAAGTGTGGCGAAAAGCTTCGCGCTTTAGCGCGGGGAGGATGTCAAGACTCAGAAACCTCGACTGTGCCGTCTCGGTCGACAGTCACGGCCACCCCTTCCACGTCAAAGGTCACCGGCGGTTCCACGTCACCGGTGAGCACGGCACCCAGCGTCTCGAAGTCGACGTGTGCTTCGAGGGGTTCGACCGCCTCACGCGTCAGATCGCTCTTGGCAACAATCGCGTCGGTGATTACGTCCGAGGCCGGTTCCGGGGCAATCCAGGCGTCAGCATCGTCGGTATCGCCGTCCTCATCGCGAACGATATACGGCTCATCAGCGCTCATACCTGTTCGTAGCCGTGCCGGATATAAAGTATTCGCGAGCGATTTCACGCTTAGAAAGAGCCCGCGTTCTCCGCAAGGAGTGACCGCCCCGCCGGCGAAACGACGTACTGAGCAGGCATATCGCCTGTCAGCGAACACGAGTCGCCCATCGGACACGCTTCACAGCTCGTCCCCGAACAGTCGATCCGCGTCAGGTGCCCGCGCCGGCGCATATCCTCGATGATCGCCTGGATCGCGTCGGGCTGGCGCTCGAGCTCGGCGGCGATTTGCTCGGGTGTGAAGCCGTCATCCAGTCTGACCAAGACGTCCCTATAGAGGCTCATCGGTCGTCGAAATCACCCCGTTCGGACTTCACAACAGTGCCGTTGTGTCGATCGCCGACGTACCGCAGTGCGATTGATGCCGGCAGGGCCACAAGCAGTGACGGCTGGTACGGTGGCCCGAGCGCCGTCACGATCTCGTTTGCGCTTGCGATCCAGACAGCAGGAGAACCT
>JBEQBN010000073.1:0-6216 GCA_041639775.1 Halapricum sp. | reverse complement strand
CAGGGAAGAACGACCCGCGAGCCGGGATCCGCGAGCGGCGCACGGACGACCGACGGGAGTCCGCGAACTGCACGAACGGGGAGCGCCAGCGACCCGTGAGTGGCGAGCGGATCCAAATGTGCGAGCGGGGAACGGACGTGACCCGTGAGCAGGCGAGCGATAGTGACCCGTGAGCCAGGAGGCGCGAACGAATGCGCGCAGTGACTCACAAGCCCATCGGGTCGAAGCACGACGGGCCGGGACTGCTGGCTACTATCACGGCTGAGAACTGCGGGCGTGGATATATTTACTGGACGGAGTGACACTTATCCAATGCGGCGTCGTAGATTCCTGACAGGGGCAGCGACCGGGGCAGTCGTCGGCACCGCCGGCTGTATCGGTGGCGAGGTCATACTCACGAAAGACGAAATGGTCTCGGTTCCACCGGGAGACGGCAGGATCTTCGAACTGCCGTCGGACGGTGACGAGATCGAATACATCGCACGGGACGACAGGCCGTTTTCGGTGTACGTCTTCGGGAGTGATAGCGCCCTCAAAGCGTACAAGGCGTATATCGACGAGGATGAGGAGGCACCGGACAACCGACCGGGCGGTGTCGACTCGCTCAGCAAGCGGACGGTAATGCTCCGGGGCTCGCCCGACGAACTGCACGAGGCCTCAACCGAGAACAAGGGTCGCGAACCGTTGAACGTCGACGGGACGGGGTATTTTGTCCTTGACAACTCGAATTACGAGAGTGATCCATCGGCCAACGACGAGCGGCTCACGGTCCAGCTTACACTGAAGGTTGTTTCGAGTACGCTCCCGATCTAGATGAACGCCAGCGGGACCATCAGCCCAACCCCAGCGGCGATCCCCGCGGTCAGTTCGCGACGCCCGCCGCCGGCCAGATCGGCGCCCTGATCGAGCGCTTCAGGGATGAACTCCGTGAGTACGAGATAGATCATCGCCCCGGCGGCAAAGCCGAAACCGAAGGGCAGGAACTCCTGGGCGACCCGGACGAACGAGAAGGCGATGACAGCCCCGATCGGCTGGGGGAGACTGGAGAAGATTGCCCAGCCGACCATCCGCCACTCGCTGACGCCCATCGCCCGCAGCGGGATCGAGATGGCGATTCCCTCCGGGATGTTGTGAATCGAGATGGCAACCGTCATAAACACTGCGAGCAGCGGCACGACCTGCCCCGCGATGGTAAACCCGTCAACGCCCTCAAAGCCCAGTTCCGCGAACGACACACCCACGGCAACCCCTTCCGGAAAGCTGTGCACGGTCAGGATGCCGAGGATGAGCACGAGCTTCTTGAAATCGGCTTCTTCGTACTCCTGTGGGTCGATGTCGCTGTCGTTGAGGAGTCGGTGACTCACGACGACGAGCACGACACCCGTCAGCAGTCCCGCGACGAGCTTCGGGACCGGCTGACTGCCGCCGTTTTCCAGCCCCTCGAAGATCAGCCCGAACAACGACGCGGCGAGCATAATCCCCGAAGCGAATCCCCATAGCCCGACGTTCCAGCGGTCGCCGATCTCATCGACCAGAAAGAACGGGATCGCACCCAACCCAGTCGCCAGCGCGGTAATGAACCCCGCGACGAACACCAGCGTCAGATTGAACCAGAGATCCATCACGCACTCGTATGGACTGGCCGCACTTAATACTTATCAGCAATATTACTACTTTGGCCGGCCTAAGACGTTCGGTTGACCTAACTGCCGATATAATGGACTTCGAGAGAATTGCCAGAATGATTATTTTCTTATATTTTAAACGATTCAAGCGTCGAGTATTCGGGGCCGTCGTCGGTGAGAACACTTTCGGTGAGTCGGACTTCATCCACGGCGAGTGTACCAGCGTCGGGGTCGCGCTCCCGGACAGTGTCCTGAACGAGTTCCTTGCCGCCGGCGTGGTTCATTCGCGCGAGCGTGACGTGCGGTATAAAGTCGTGATCTTCCGGGTCGAACCCCATCGCGACGGTCCAGTCCTCGATGGCTTCGTGCAGGGCAGTTAGCTGGTCACCGCCCGTTCGAACTCCGAGCCAGACGACGCTAATGTACTCCAGACTGGGAAAAACGCCCAGACCGCCGAAACGCGCCGTAAAGGGATCGACTCCGGCGGCGTCGACTGCGGCATCGAGTTCATCGATCAGTTCCGGGATTCGGTCCTCGTCGGTGTCACCGAGGAACTTCAGCGTGAGATGAGCCTGCCGGGGATCGACGAAGTGCAGCCCGCTAGCTCCTTCGAACAGCTCCTGGACGGCCGACACGTCCTCGGTCAGTCCGTCGAGATCGACGCTGACGAACAGTCGTTTGCTCATAGATCTCCCTTCACCCGCGTCGATTAAAAAAACCGACTCGATCCCTGGTCCGTCTCGTAGGTTCTGGCTCTCTCCGCTCTTCGATTATTCGACTGAGGTGATTGTATCACCACATATTTCAGTCGAGAACGACAGCATCCGATGGATGAATTCACTTGAACTGACGATCCGCCTAGCCGCGGGTGTGTTCTTGATCCTGACGAACGGGTTCTTCGTCGCGATCGAGTTCGCGCTGACTCGGGCTCGCCAGTTCGACAGATCGGAGTTCATCGGTGACGGTCACCCCGCACTGAAACGGGCGTGGGAGATGACACAGAACCTGGAACTGTATCTCACGACCTGCCAGGTCGGCATCACTGCCTCGAGCATCGCGGTAGGTATCGTCGCCGAACCCGCACTGGCTGCGCTCTTCGAGCCGTTGTTCGAGAACACGGTGCTGGCGTCGGTCGGTTCGGGCGCGATCATCGCCTTCCTCATCATCAACCTGGTCCACCTGACCCACGGCGAACAGACGCCGACGTACCTCGGAGTCGAGCGGTCCCGGTTCGTCTGCCGGTACGGCGCGCGGCCGCTATACTGGTTCCACTACGCGATCTCCCCGATCATCACGTTCGGCGACTGGATCGCGAAGGCGACGCTGAAGCTGTTCGGCATCGAGATGACGGGCGCGTGGCTCGAAACCGAACAGGACGTCATCGAGTCCCGCGCCGACCTCCGGAACAAGCTCGGGTCTGTCCTCGACGAGGGGGATCTCTCGGAGGAGCGACGTGACGAGGTGATGAACGCCCTCCAGATCGGCGAACAGCCAGTCCGGGACGTGATGCTCCCGGCAGAGGAGATCGTCACACTCTCGACGGCGGCTGGGACCGAGGAGAACTTCCGGCGTATGGAAGAGCACCCGCACACGCGCTATCCGCTGATCGGCGACGAACTGACGGATTTCCGGGGCATCGTCTACTCGCCGATCCTCTCTCGACACCGGGAGGAACTGACCGATGGCGACCTCGACTTTGCCGACGTGGCTGCCCCGACGATGACGGTCTCGCCGGACACCGACGTCAGCGACGCGATCGATCAGTTCCAGGCCGAAAACCAAGAGCTCGCGCTCGTCATCGAGGACGGCGAGGTCGTCGGGATGGTGACCGTGACCGATCTGCTGGAGACAATTATGGGCGATATCGACGATCCGATCGACGTGGCCACCTCCGACGATCGATCGGAATCGCTCTCGCCGTGACGTAGCCCTTAACCCTTCGGCTCACCAATCTACCGGTATGACTGACGAGCAACGCCGCAATCACGACTTCTCGGAGGGGCAGGGCTTCGATGAACCCTACGAGGGGTTCGACCTCGATCCGCCTGAGCTCGAAGTCGACCCCGATCAGATCGATCCGGTCGACAGCCGGGCTCTGGCGGACCTGCTCGACGAGCACAACGTCGGCGCCGACGACGTCGATGCCGAGCAGCTGCTCGACGTCGGCCTCAGCTATATGGGGATCAACCGCAACGAACAGGCGGTCGATACCTTCGAGCGGGCCGCACAGTACGCCGAGGACGACTTGGTCGAACAGGAGGCGTGGGTAAACAAGGGTGTCGCCCACGCGGAGATGGAGGAGTACGATCAGGCCATCGGCGCCTACAAGGAAGCGCTCCGGATCGACGACGACTCCGTCCACGCTGCGCCCGCCGAGACGAACCTCGCGTACGCCTACTGGGAAGCCGGCCGGACCGAGCAGGCCCTGGAACACGCCGAACGGGCCGTCGAGATCGACGAGCGCTCCGGCCAGGCCTGGTACAACCGGGGCTTTTTCCTGCTCGAGCGCGGCCTCGCCGAGGAGGCACTAGATGCCTTCGACAACGCCACTCGCCTGGGGTTCCGCAACGCCGAGGTACTCCAGGAGAAGGCACGAGCCCTGGAGGAGACCGGCGAGCACGACCGCGCCGAAGAGGTCGCCGAGGAGGCCGAACAGCTGCAGGCCGAACAGCAAGAGCGGCTCATAGAGTAACGGATGGCTGCCGAACGCCAACTCCTGTTGTCCGAACGCGACACCCAGGAAGGGACGCTGGTCGCGGTCTGTGACCCCGATATTCTCGGAGAGACCTTCGAAGGAGAGGACGTATCCCTGACGGTCTCAGAGGAATTTTACGACGGGAAACCGGCCGATCCTGACACCGTCGCCACGAGTCTCGCCCGCTGTTCGACGGCAAATCTCGTCGGCGAGACGGCTGTCGGGCTGGCTATCGAAGAGGGGTTCGTCGACGAGGAAAACGTTATGGACCTCGATGGGACCCGTCACGCGCAGCTGTTGTGGCTGTGAGCGGCTGCTGACGGTCTCGCCTGCCCTATCGTGTCGCCGCGTGGCTCGCCGGGGTACGGTATCGCTACGATTTTCACCCGTCGCGCAGAATCACCACGCAATGATCCCACGGCAGTATCTCCGCGAGAACCCCGAGGAAATCCGAGACGCCATCGAAAAGAAGGGCGTCGAAGGAGTCGATCTCGATCGGATTCTGGATATCGACGAACAGTGGCGACAACTCAAGGCCGAAGGCGACGACCTGCGACACCAGCGCAACGAGGTCTCCAGCAAGATCGGCGAGCTGAAACAGGACGGCAAAGAGGAGCAAGCCCAGGAGGCAATCGAGCGTTCGCAGGAACTCAAAGAACGGCTCCAAAACGTCGAGGAACGCGCCGACGAACTGGAAGCGAAACTCGAAGACGCGCTGCTTGAGATTCCACAGACCCCCCACGAAGACGCTCCGATCGGCGACGACGAGAGCGACAACGTCGAGCGCTACCGCTGGGGGTTCGAGGAGTTACGGGATCTACCCGCGGACGTGATCCCCCACTACGACATCGGCGAGGACCTCGACGTCCTGGATTTCGACCGCGCCGCGAAGGTTTCCGGCGGCGGTTTTTATTTCTTGAAGGGCGAGGGCGCCCGACTGGAGCACGCACTCATTCAATTTATGCGGGATATTCACCGCGAGCAGGGCTATCGAGAGGTCTTCCCACCGGTTCCCGTCCGATCGAAGTCAATGGAAGGGACCGGGCAGTTCCCCAAGTTCGTCGAGGACGCCTACCGGCTGGGCGGGGACAACGACGAACCGTACGACGACGACGATCTGTGGCTCTGTCCCACTGCGGAAGTCCCCGTGACGAATATGCACCGTGACGAAATCCTGCTTGACGACGATCTCCCGCTGAAGTACCAAGCCTACACACCAAACTTCCGACGGGAGGCCGGCGAACACGGCACCGAGACTCGCGGGATGGTCCGGGTCCACCAGTTCAACAAGGTCGAGATGGTCAACTTCGTCCGCCCGGAGGACAGCTACGACCGCCTGGAAGCCCTCCTGGAGGAAGCAGAAGAGGTCCTCAAGCGGCTAGATCTTCCCTATCGGGTGCTGGAGATGTGTACCGGCGATATGGGCTTCACTCAGGCCAAGAAATACGATATCGAGGTATGGGCGCCCGGTGACGATATGGACGACGGTCCCGAGGAAGGCGGCCGGTGGCTGGAAGTCTCAAGCGTCTCGAACTTCGAGGACTTCCAGGCCCGTCGTGCGGGGATCCAGTACCGGCCCGAGCGCCACGAATCCGCCGAGTACGTCCACACGCTGAACGGGTCGGGACTCGCGCTCCCGCGCGTGATGGTCGCGATTTTAGAGTATTACCAGAACGACGACGGTACCGTGACGGTGCCCGAACCGCTACGGCCCTACATCGGTGGCAAGGAACGAATCGAGGGACAGACACCCGTCGGCGAGAGTGCTATCGGCTCCGGCGAACGCGAGTAGGGCGACAACGACTCACAGCAATCGGTCAGATCGTCCGGCTGTCGTCGACCGTGACAGTGCGGTTTTGGATATCTAGCGAGAGATCTTCAGTGACAACGGTCCCA
>JBEQBN010000072.1:0-6308 GCA_041639775.1 Halapricum sp. | reverse complement strand
GACAGCGGTACCTACCGGATCTACGTGACTGAGGATTCGAAGAACACGCTCCGGATGCATCGAAGCGGCACGCGTAGCGAGGCAGAAAACGGTGTGTACAGCGTCACTGTCGAGGATAATCATACCGTCCTCGCAGGTCGAAACGGCAAATTCCAGTGGGTCGGGCAGTCATTGTACGGCGTTTCGGGGTGGGACCGCTTCCGTCTGTACGACAAGGACAACGCCGCTGCCGTGACTGCCACCGGCCGGTCAGTCATCGATCACACGGAAGATGCCGTCGAGGATCTCGGATACGAAGTCGCCTATGGAGATACTGACAGCGTTATGATAAGTTTGGGGAGTGATACGACGGTCGAGGAGTCCATCGACCGGAGCTTCGACATCGAGGAGGCGATCAACGCATCCTACGACGAGTTCGCCCGCGAGCAGTTGAACGCCGAGAAGCACCGTTTCAAGATCGAGTTCGAGAAGCTCTACCGGCGCTTTTTCCAGGCTGGCAAGAAGAAACGCTACGCTGGCCACATCGTCTGGAAGGAAGGCAAGGAAGTCGACGACGTCGATATCACCGGCTTTGAGTACCAACGTTCGGACATCGCGGGGATCACCAAGGAGATCCAACTCGAAGTCATCGAGATGATCGTCAAGGAAGGTGACATCGACGGGGTGAGCGACTATCTCAACGAAGTCATCGAGGATTTCCTAGAAGGGAATATGGACTACGAACGGGTCGCGATTCCCGGCGGCATCGGCAAGCGCCTAGATAATTACGACACCGACACCGCGCAGGTCCGCGGCGCGAAGTACGCCAACCTCCTGTTGGGGACGAACTTCCAGCGCGGGAGCAAGCCCAAGCGACTGTACCTCGAGAAGGTCCACCCGGACTTCTTCGAGCGCGTCGAATCGGAGATGGGACTCGATCCCGCCGAGAACTCCCTTTACGGGGAGTTCAAACGGGATCCGGACGTGATCTGCTTCGAATACGACGAGCAAATCCCCGAGGAATTCGAGGTCGACTGGGAGAAGATGCTAGAGAAGACGCTCAAGGGGCCGATCTCTCGAGTTATCGAGGCACTGGGCATCTCTTGGGACGAGGTCAAGAGCGGTCAAGAGCAGACTGGGCTGGGGCAGTTTATGTGACGTTTCACAGCTCTCTGGGCAGCGCCGGATTGGAAGATACAAAACAATTTTTTGGTTCCGGAAACTGATTCCTCACGAAGGCGAAAGGGTTATGGGGCCGACGAACTCATTTTCGGTTGACCTAGAATATGGCAGTACTCGAGATTTCGAACCTCCACGCAGAAGTCGCAGAAGACGGCGGCGAGACGATCCTGGAAGGGGTTGACCTCACAGTCGAATCGGGCGATATCCACGCGCTGATGGGGCCAAACGGCAGTGGCAAGTCTACAACAGCGAAGATCATCGCCGGCCATCCAGCCTACGAGGTGACCGACGGCGAAGTGCTCATCCACCTCGAAGACGACGAGTTCGGCGAGGACGTCGAGATCCCAGAGGATATGCGGACCTGGGACCTCCTCAATCTAGAACCCAACGAGCGCGCTGCACTCGGTGTCTTCCTCGGATTCCAGTATCCCGCCGAGATCGAGGGTGTGACGATGGTGAACTTCCTCCGGACGGCACTCAACGCCAAACTCGAAGAGCGCGAGGAACTGTTCGAGGACGACGAGGAAGCGAGCGAAGACGACGAAGAGGACGCCGGCTACGAGACCTCACCGATGGAAGGGCCTGCTGACGAGGGTGAGATCGGGGTCGCGGAGTTCCAGCAACTCCTCCAGGAGAAAATGGAACAGTTAGATATGGACGAGAAATTCGCCAACCGCTATCTCAACGCCGGCTTCTCGGGCGGAGAGAAAAAGCAAAACGAGGTCCTACAGGCCGCTATTCTGGAGCCGTCGATCGCTGTCCTCGACGAAATCGACTCCGGGCTCGATATCGACCGCCTCCAAGACGTCTCAAAAGGCATCAACGCGCTGCGTGACGAACAGGGTGCAGGTATCCTGCAGATCACTCACTACCAGCGGATCCTCGACTACGTCGAGCCCGATCACGTCCACGTGATGCTCGACGGCGAGATCGCGATGAGTGGCGGCCCCGAACTGGCCGAGAAGCTTGAGGACAAAGGCTACGACTGGGTCCGCGAGGAAGTCTACAACGCGGCGTAATCAGTACAGGCTAGAGAAAGCCCTTACCGTAAGGAAAACAACAAACATACACACTATGAGTTCAGACGACCTCAAAGACACCGACACCGAGGCCCGCTTCGAGTTCAAAAAGGAGGAGAGTTCCGCCTTCGAGACCGAGAAGGGCCTCACCGAAGAGACCGTCCGCGTCATTTCCGAGGACAAGGACGAACCCGAGTGGATGCTCGAACGCCGTCTCCGAGCGCTCGAGCAGTTCCAGCAGATGCCGATGCCGACCGACTGGCCCGGCCAGCCGGACCTGAGCGAAGTCAAAATCGAGGAGATCGTCCCCTACATCCGACCCGATATTGAGACTCGGGGCGGGGCAGAATCCTGGGAGGACCTCCCCGACGAGATCCAGGACACCTTCGACAAACTGGGGATCCCGGAAGCCGAGAAGAACGCTCTCTCAGGCGTTGGGGCCCAGTACGAGTCCGAAATCGTCTACCAGAATATGCAGGAACGCTGGGAGGAGAAGGGTGTCATCTTTATGGATATGGACAAGGCCGTCCAGGAACACCCCGAGCTCGTCAAAGAGCACTTTATGACGAAGGTCGTTCCTCCGAGCGACAACAAGTTCGCTGCCCTCCACGGTGCAGTCTGGTCCGGCGGGAGCTTCGTGTACGTCCCGGAGGACACGACTGTCGAGATGCCCGTCCAGGCGTACTTCCGGATGAACTCCGAGGGAATGGGCCAGTTCGAACACACGCTCATCATCGCCGAGGACAACGCTGAAGTCCACTACATCGAGGGCTGTTCGGCACCGCAGTACTCCGCCATTAACCTCCACAGCGGCGGGGTCGAGGTGTTCGTCGGCGAGAACGCACACGTCCAGTACTCGACGGTGCAGAACTGGTCGAAAAACACCTACAACCTCAACACTAAGCGCGCCATCGTCGAGGCCGACGGGACGATGGAGTGGGTCTCCGGTTCGATGGGCTCGAAAGCGACGATGTTGTACCCGGCGACGATCCTCAAGGGACCGGGTGCGACGGACAACCACATCACCATCGCCTTTGCAGGTGACGGTCAGAACATCGATACCGGCGCGAAGGTCTATCACAACGCGCCCAATACGTCCTCGACAATTGAATCTAAATCAATCAGCAAGGACGGTGGTCGGACGAATTACCGCGGACTGGTGCATATCTCCGACGGCGCCGAAGACGCAAAGACCAACGTCGAGTGTGACGCGCTGATGTTCGACAACGAGTCGACCAGCGACACGATGCCGTATATGGAGATCCAGGAGAGTAAAGTCGACGTCGCCCACGAGGCCACTGTCGGCAAGATCGGCGACGAGGACGTCTTCTACCTCCAGTCACGGGGGTTGGACGACGACGACGCAAAGCAGATGATCGTCGCTGGCTTCATCGAGCCGATCACCGAGGAACTGCCCATCGAATACGCGGTCGAACTGAACCGTCTCATCGAACTTGAGATGGAGGGGTCGCTCGGGTAATCCCCGGTGTCTATCAATGAGTACGCAGGTACACGCAAACCTCACAGCGGAACAGGTACGGACGATCAGCGACGACCTCGACGAGCCAGAGTGGCTCTTGGAGACGCGACTCGATGCGCTCGACGCCCTGGACGAACTCGAGATGCCCAGCGTCATCAGGACGCCGGGCCGAGACTGGACGAACCTCGACGAACTGGACTACGAGACCATCGTCGACCCGCTCGACCGTGCCCAGGAGAAAGATCGCATCGAAGCGGAGGGCGTCGACGTACTGGAGTGGTCCGAGGCACTGGCCGAACACGGCGACCTGATCGAGGATCGGTTCGGTAGCGTCGTCGACCCCCAGCGGGACTACCTCACTGCGCTGTCGACGGCGCTCTTTAGCGCCGGGACGGTCGTCTACGTCCCCGAGGGTGTCGACGCCGAAGACGTGAAGATCCGGACACGGATGCACAGCCAGTCGCTGTTCAACTACACGCTGGTCGTCGCCGAGGAATCGTCGTCGGTAACGATCCTCGAACGCCAGACGACCGGCACTGAGACTGACGGCAAACAGTACTACTCCGGGATCGTCGAGATCGACGCCGCCGAGAACGCCCACGTCCAGTACGGCGCACTCCAGAATCTGACCGAGGAGGCGTACAACTTCTCGGTCAAGCGCGGCCACGCCAAGCAGTACGCGACGATCAACTGGATCGAGGGTAACATCGGCTCTCGACTGACCAAATCAAGTGTCGAAACCCGATTACTCGGCGATTCGTCGGAATCGAAGATTGTCGGTGCGTTCTTCGGACACAACGACCAGCACTTCGACATCGCGAGTCGCGTCTGGCACGAAGGCGAGCACACCATCGCCGACCTCGTCACGCGTGGCGCGCTGGACAACGAGGCCCGTTCGGTGTATGAAGGTGTCCAAGACGTCGGCACCGACGCCTGGGACACCTCTTCCTACCAGCGCGAGAACACGCTGATGTTGAGCGACGAGTCCGAGGCCGACGCCTCGCCGAAACTCATCATCAACAACCACGACACCGAAGCCAGCCACTCCGCGACGGTCGGACAGGTCGACCAACAGGACCTGTTCTATATGGCCAGCCGAGGCGTCGACGAAGAGCGTGCGACGAATATGCTCGTCGAGGGCTTCTTCGTGCCCGTTATGGAGGAAATCGCGGTCGACGAGCTCCGTGAGGACTTGGACGAACTCGTCGTCGAACGACTACACCAGTAGTCGAGTCGCCCTCTCTGTTCGGACGCTCACGAGCAACTTTTTCGTGGCTGCTGTAGCTCTCCGGTAGTTCCGGCCTCGGTCTGCGATGAAACGCTTAACCGGACTGCCTGCAAGACCCGAATATGGACGTCTTCGGACTGATCGGAAACCCAGTCGAGCATTCGCTGTCGCCGCCGATGCACGAGGCGGCATACGACGAGCTCGGTATCGACGCTAGATACGTCACTTTCGAGCCGGACGCGGCGGCTCCGGCGATCGACGCCGCCTCGACGCTCGGTGTTGCCGGGCTCAACGTGACGATTCCGTTCAAACAAGAGACACTGGACGCTGTCGAACCGGACGACCTCGCGGCCCGGATCGGTGCGGTCAACACCGTCGAATTCACCGATAGCGGACCGGTCGGCCACAACACTGACGCTGTCGGCGCCGTACGCGCACTTCGGGAGCACGGGGAGACACTTGAGGGGACGGCAGTCGTCGTCGGGGCCGGCGGCGCGGGCCGAGCCGTGGCGTTCGGGCTGGCCGATGCCGGTATGGGTGTCCGGATCGCCAAC
This sequence comes from Halapricum sp., assembly GCA_041639775.1. GTDB lineage: Archaea > Halobacteriota > Halobacteria > Halobacteriales > Haloarculaceae > Halapricum. The sequence goes on along the minus strand of JBEQBN010000072.1, from coordinate 866 downwards.
CGGACCGTCGAACGCGCTCACGAACTGGCCGAAGAAGTCCCCGACGCTGACGGCCACAGTCTCGACGAGCTGTCGACACTCCTCAAGGACGCGAACGTGTTGGTCAACGCGACGAGCGTCGGAATGGAGGAAGATCGATCGCCGGTCCCGGCAGAGGCGCTGCACGCGGATTTGACGGTCCTCGATGCGGTGTACTCGCCGATCGAGACCCGACTGCTCAGCGACGCAGCAGCCGCCGGCGCGACGACCGTCGACGGAGCGTGGATGCTGCTGTATCAGGGCGTCGAGGCCTTCGAGCGTTGGACCGGACAGGACGCACCGGTCGAGGCAATGAACGCGGCGCTTCGCGGCCGGCTTTAAGTAACCCCAGGTCGAACACGCGGATATGGGATTGTCGGACGTACTCGATCGAATCAAAGAGGCAATCGGGATCGGCGGATCCCGAGACCAGCAGTCGAAGCGACGCTCACCACAGGACACACGGACCGGTGGCGAAACGGGATCGGACGAGACGACGGTCACGGTCGAACGGGAACCCTCGACGGAGTCCGAAGACGCCGTTAAAGGGACCGACACGGAATCCGACAGCGAGAGCCCGCCCGAGTCGGAGTCAGCCGCCACACTGGACGACGAGACGGACGGTGACGCTGACGGTCCCGAAACCACGGAGGAAGCGGCGACATCGGCGGACACAGACGACGAACCCAATACGGACGGGGAAAGCGACACGAGTGTCGAGCAGGCGACGACGGAGGACGATCTCGGCACCGACGAGTCGACAGACGTGATCAAGGGGATCGGATCGACCTACGCCGACCGTCTGGCCGACGCCGGCGTCGAGACAGTGGCGGACCTGGCTGGCAGGG
>JBEQBN010000071.1:0-6350 GCA_041639775.1 Halapricum sp. | reverse complement strand
GCCATTAGTGTATGATCTAAAAAACGGTGTTGGCCGAGAATCAATTTTGGAAATAGCCAGGTCTGTCTATAAAAGGGAACAGCGCGAGTACCCCGACCCGCTGTGGTCGGGGGGTGAAGCGCGTCACCCCGTGCAGTAATCCAAACAATTAATACGACATAACGGCTACATAATAGTAACAGTCAGAAAATAATCTTTAAAGGCAGAATTGAAGACCTCAATTCCGCGCTGGCCGTGTCACGGACCTGGAAATGCGACTCCTCTCAAAACCCCGCCGCTATGGTGGGTGAGACGGGAGTTGTCGGGTCGTGGTGGAGCGACCGACCTCCACGGACACACCTCGTGTGTTCGGGTGTTACTCCGGAGCCGACCCCTTCACTGGGGAAGGTCGAAGAGAATTAAATTCGCCTGCTGGTGCAGTGCGGTCCTAAACGGCGAAGCCCCGCGCCACTGTGCGCGGGGTACTTCACACTGCCTCGCATCGGAGAACCAGCGGGACCGCCGCCCTTCGAAGCGCTTATACCCACGCTGGGCCACGTATTCTCCAAGAGAACTTATGTCGGACAAACCCGCCTCGATGTACCGGGATCTCGACAAGCCATCGTACACTCGACGCGAGTACATCACTGGCATTCCCGGATCCAAGATCGCACAGCATCAGATGGGCGACCAAAATAAGGAAACCGAAGAGTATCCCGTCCAGATCAGCCTTGTCGTCGAAGAAGAGGTGCAGCTGCGCCACGGGTCGATGGAGGCCGCTCGCCTCTCGGCCAACCGTCACCTGATCAAGGAGCTCGGCGAGGGCAACTACAAGATGGTCCTTCGGAAGTTCCCCCACCAGGTCATCCGAGAGAACAAACAGGCGACCGGTGCCGGCGCGGACCGTGTCTCTGATGGGATGCGTGCCGCCTTCGGGAAGATTGTTGGTACTGCCGCCCGCGTCCAGAAAGGCGAGCGTCTGTTTACCGCCTACTGTGACGTAGATCAGGCTGACACCGTCAAGGAAGCCTACCGTCGCGCGTACAACAAGATCACGCCACCCTGCCGTATCAAGGTCGAACGCGGTGAAGAACTGCTGATCGCGTAACGTTTCACAGCCACCGCTACGACTCATTGTTCCCGGCTGACACCGAATACCAGTAGCAAGTGGTTTGACCCAGGCCGCCGAGAGGTCGCATATGGACGCAGACATATCGACATCGACGGTCGGCGGGACCGTCCAGGCACCCCCCTCGAAAAGCTACACGCATCGAGCGATCTTGGCAGCCGGTTATGCGGACGGCGCGACAGTTCGGGATCCGCTGGTGAGTGCAGACACGAAAGCAACGATGCGCGCGGTTGACGCTTACGGTGGCAGTGTCGAACGCTACGGCGACCGTCTCAACGTGACGGGTTTCGACGGCTCCCCTCAGGTCCCTGAGGACGTGATCGACTGTGCCAACAGTGGGACGACAATGCGACTCGTAACGGCTACGGCCGCCCTCGGCGACGGGCTAACCGTCCTCACTGGTGACGATTCCCTCCGTTCACGACCCCAGGGACCGCTCCTTGATGCCATTGACCAACTCGACGGCCGCGCAGAGAGTACCCGACGTAACGGCCAAGCCCCGCTGGTCGTCGGCGGCCCCGTCGATGACGGTCGCGTCTCGATTCCGGGCGATGTCTCTTCGCAGTACATCACTGCTCTGTTGATGGCCGGTGCGATCACCGACGAAGGCATCGAGATCACCCTCGAAACCGAACTCAAATCGGCCCCCTACGTCGATATCACGCTCGAAGTGCTGGAGGCGTTCGGGATCGACGCCGAGTCGACAGCTGACGGGTTCGCGGTCGCAGGCGGACAGTCCTACGGTCCTGCCGGCGGCGAGTACACTGTTCCTGGCGACTTCTCGTCGATCTCGTATCTGCTGGCGATGGGAGCCCTCGCTGCTCCTGATGGTCTAACTGTCACGGGCGCGTATCCCAGCGCACAGGGCGACGACGCAATTGTTGCGGTCCTCCAGCGAATGGGTGCGGACCTCACTTGGAATCGGGACACAGGCGAGATTGCTGTCACCCGATCGGACCTTACGGGTGTCGATGTCAGTGTCGCTGACACCCCGGACTTGCTGCCGACGATCGCCGTCCTCGGCGCCGTAGCGGACGGGACGACCCGGATCACCGACTGCGAGCATGTCCGCTACAAGGAGACTGATCGCGTCGCCGCGATGGCCGAATCACTCACTGCGATGGGTGCCACAGTCGAGGAAGAACACGACACACTCACGATCCACGGTGGTGAAAGCGAGCTTGAAGCGACGACCGTCGACGGGCGCGCGGATCACAGAATCGTTATGTCACTCTCGGTTGCTGGGCTCGTCGCCGATGGCACCACGACCGTTGAGGGAATCGAACACGTCGACGTGTCGTTTCCCGACTTCTTCGACGAACTCGAGGCTCTCGGCGCTGCTGTCCAACGTTAGTGTTCTGGCTCTTCGGCCGGTGCGAGCATATCGTCGATCGTCAGGATGAGGCTGTTGCCGGTGTCGTCTTTCCCCTTGATTGTCCCAACGACCTGTAGTTTCGACAGCGGTGTCGGGCCGACAGTCACTGTATCTTCCTCATCGAACTCGCCGATCGAGCCCTGCAGTTTGATCTCAGCCCGGCATTTCTCGGGATGGTGGACACTCGTCAAGTTAATCTCTTCGACGTTTGCAAACTCAACCTGCTTGCCGTCGTGAAACAGCGGCACCTCGGCCGGCTGTTCCATCTCGTGTATCTGCAACGCGTCATAGGCGTTGGCCGTCGGCTTGTAGCCGCCTTTCGGTCCTGGTACGCCCTCGACCAACTGCAGGGCCTTGAGGCTCTGCATCTGGTTTCTGATCGTTCCCGGGTTCCGATCGACTTGCTCGGCGATATCTTCGCCTTTGACTGCGCTTTCTCGCTCGCGGTAGAGATTGACGAGTTCCTGGAGGATATTTCGTTGACTCGGCGTCAATTCGATCGATGACATTACTGGTTTTTCGTTATAATGTGACTTAAAGTCCCCGGTGTGTGTGGTCGATATGACGAGCAAAACGGCGAGACTGCTAGCGATTCTCCGTTACTCGTTGTCCACTTTGGACCCGTCGTCCGACGCCTCTTCTCTTGCTGCGTCCGCCATCGGCTGATCGGTTTCTGTCGTGTCTGTATCGGGTCTGTCCGCGGGCACGTCGCGTCCGAAATGTAGCCAGCCGGCAATACTAGTCAGCGTCGCCAGCGCGCCCGCTCCGATCGGGGTCCACTGATCTTCGTCTCCCGTTGTGTCCGCTACTCTAGTGTCGGGTTCGTTTGCCGGCATTGCTGTTGTGCCCGGTGTCGGCGTCGGTGTCGGATCGGGTGTCGGCGTTGGCGTTGGGTCTGGTGTCGGCGTCGGTGTCGGATCGGGTGTCGGTGTTGGCGTTGGGTCTGGTGTCGGCGTCGGTGTCGGCTCTGAAACTGTAAACGCCTGCCTGGTCGTATGTTCCTTTCCAGTTTCGTCCTCAACTGTCAGCTGCAGCTGAAACACGCCTGCCCGGTCGAACGTATATTGGACTTGCTTTCCGAATTTCGTTTCTGTTCCGATCAACCACCGGTATGAGACAATCTCGCCGTCAGGGTCAACCGAGTTCTCTCCAGTAAACGTGACGGGTTCGTTCGGTTTCGGTTCCGATGGCTCATACTCGATCACAGCCGTCGGCGGCTGTCCACTGACTTCGATCCGTCGCTTGACTGTATCGGTAAGCCCGTTGTCTCCACGGACAGTCAACGCCACGGTGTAGTTGTTGATCTCCTCGAACGTCGTCTGGACCGTCTCGCCTGTCATCTGTTGGCCGTCGATTGACCACTCGTACGATGATAGTAACTGGTCTGGGCCGGACGGTGCGCCATCAAAGGTGATCAGTTGCCCCGTCTTCGCCTCTGCCGGCTCGTACTCGAAGGCTGCCGTCAAGTCTTCCGACACGACAGCGATACCGTCTGTCGTGCGAAGATACAGTCGACCGTTCGTGATCGACGGTGCTGATCGGACTGGGGCTCCGACGTCGACGGCATATCGCTCACGTTCACCACTCGCTTCGAATGCGTGCACGGTCCCCCCAGTCGTCCCGACGAAGACTGTCCCTTCGGCGACGGCCGGAGTCGCCCCACTGCCATCGATGCCAGCTGTCCAGCGCTCGCTCCCGTCTGAGGCCGCAAGCGCGTATAACGTGTTCTCGGATCCTGGTACGTATATTGTCCCGTTTGCGACGGCTGGTGACACCCCGACCGGAACACCGAGATCGCGCGACCAGTCGATTTCCCCTTCCTGAATCGCATACAACATACCGGCACCGTTCACGACGAATATCCGTTCGTCGCCAACGACGACAGCTGACCTGATCGATTCGGGAATGTCTTCGCACGTCCAGCGTGTGTCTCCGGTCGCTGTATCTATCGCGTACACGCTACCGTAATCGTTGCCGGCGTACACGGTGTCATTTGAGACTGCCGGCGACGACCGGATCGGCGACCAGATTGGCTTGGTCCAGATCTCTGACCCGTCGCCCGCATTGAGGGCATAGAGCTTATTTTCTCGTGGTTCACTCGGTTCTTGACTGCCGGCGTATACGACGCCGTCGGTCACTACCGGTGCCGTCCCGAAACGCACGTCTCTATCGGCCGAGAGATAGGTCCGTTCCTCGTTTCCATCGACAGACACCGCACGGATCTCGTTGTCGAGACCGACGTAGACTGTCCCGTCCGCGACTGCCGGTGTTGAACCGACTGGATTCAGGCCCCGGAGTCGCCACGACCAGTCGTCGTCTTCCAACTCCTCCAGACTGTAGCCGTAGCTGCTCAGATCGTAGCCATACACGTTATCGCCGAGGGTCACAATCAGGTGGTCGTCCGCAACGACCGGGGCCGACCCGTCCGTCGCGTCGTGACCCACTGTCTGTGCGGTCCCGTTGACCGTCGGTGCCTGGTTTTCGGGCGCGTGTCCCGTGTTCGCCGTATCGTAGCCGAACTGCGGCCACGACGCGCTTTCCGCGCTTGCTGGTCGTATCGTCTCGCCCATTAGCCCGGACCCGGCCACGACAGCGCCCAGCGCCTGTACATAGCGCCGACGCGTTGCGGACGTATGCCCCCTTGTTGACTCACCCTTCTTCGGGTGATTCGTCTCGCCGTCTCCAGTATCGTGGTCACGACCTCGGGGCAAGCCGACCATATCTATCTACCCTTGGCTATCCAGCGTATGAAAACTATTCCATTGTCTCCGAGTGGTGACGACGATTTTTGTCGTCGACGTGCTGGTTCGCGAACGGACGGAGAGCGATTGTCTGGTGGGTCCAATGTTGACCTCGCAAAAAAGAATCTGTGTGTCCGTCCTCGACGAGTAGCCGCTATTCGGCGTCTTCGTAAACCCAGGCTGCGTCGGCGCGCTCGTAGTCGACCAGTTCCGCTTCCTCAAAGAACAGGTCGATCTCGCGCTCGTTGGAACCGGGATCCTCGTGATCGGAGCCGTGGATGATGTTCTGACCCAGATCCAGGCCGTAATCTCCTCGAATCGTCCCGGGCTCGGCCTCGGCTGGGTCGGTCGCACCCATCATCTGGCGGACCTGCCGGGTCGCGTCCGCGCCCTCCCATACCATCGCCATAACAGGGCCGGACGTGATAAATTCCACAAGCCCGTCGAAAAAGGGCTTGTCCTCGTGTTCGGCGTAGTGCTCGTGGGCGAGTTCCTCGTCGATCTGCATAAACTTCGCACCCACTAGCTTCAGGCCGCGCTCCTCGAGTCGTGTGATGATTTCACCGACCAGCCCACGCTGGACGGCGTCCGGTTTCGCCATTACGAAGGTTCGCTCGTCGTGGTGGCTCATTGTTGAAATAAACGGGGGTCGCTCAGGCCTCGGCCTCTTCGGCCTCGGTGTCTTCCTCGTCCGATTCCTCGCTTGCTGTGTCCGACTGGGCGTCGTCCGACGCCTCTGCTGTCTCTGCTTCGAGATCCGGCGTCGTCTCTGACTCCTCGGTGTCGGCTTCGCTCTCGGTGGCCTCCTGCTCGGCCGTGACCGTCTCCTGACGATCGCTCTCGCGGCCGGCCGCGGTCCAGTTCAGATCGCGGGGCTGGCGGCCGAGATCGGCGTTTTTCTCGCATTTCGAGGAGCAGTAGTACAATGTCGTCCCGTCAGTCTGGACGAGCATTGTCCCCGTACCGGGCTCGATCTCACCACCGCAGTAATCACATTCGCGTGTCTGTGGCATTTTACTGGCCTCCGATTGCGTCGGCTTCGCGGGCGGTTTCCCGGAGCTGGAGCACGTCACCGTCCCGGACCGGGCCCAGGACGTTCCGGGTGATGATCCGGCCCTGGTTTCCC
>JBEQBN010000070.1:0-6382 GCA_041639775.1 Halapricum sp. | reverse complement strand
AGGGCCGCCGCGTCCACGAAGAACACCCACGTTCAACGGTGACGTGGAAACAGAACGGCTTCCGCCATGACACCAAGAACAACCGTGTTCGCCTGTCAAAGGGCGCGAACCACAAGGAACACCCCCGAGCATGGGAATATATCCTTGTCGAATACGAGACTCGGCCCGGCGTCACGGTCGAGAACCTGCAACAGGTTCGCGCTGTCTACGACCAGCAGAACGAGCGATGGGAGTTGCACCTCGTCTGCAAGGACGAAATCAAGACGCCCGACGCCCCCGGCAACGAGACGGCTGGTATCGACCTCGGCATCAGCAACTTCGCCGCCGTCGCCTACAGCACGGAAGAAGCTGACCTGTACCCCGGCAACCGCCTGAAACAGGACGGGTACTACTTCCCGAAGGAAATCGCTAAATGCGACGACTCGGGTAGCGACAGGGCTACGCGACTGCATCACAAGTGGTCGGAGCGTCGAACTCATTTCTTCCATAGTCTCGCCAAACACATCGTTAAACGGTGTGTTGAGAAGGATGTTGGCCGCATCAACGTCGGAGACTTGGAAGGCGTCCGTGAGGACGAGAACAGCGAGGCGAAAAATTGGGGGAAGCACGGCAACCTCGACTTGCACGGATGGGCGTTCGACCGCTTCACCAACATCCTCGAATACAAGGCGAAGGTTGAGGGTATCGAGGTTGTGGAAGTGTCCGAGCGAAACACTTCAAAGACGTGTTGTGTATGCGGTAGAGAAGATGAGGGTCAGCGTGTCGAACGCGGCCTATATGTGTGTGAGGACTGTGATGCGGCGTTCAACGCGGATGTGAACGGGGCGGAGAACATCCGCCAAAACATCAACAACGAAAGTAACTCCGAGTCTTCCGGGCAGTTGTCCGGGGATAGGAGTACTGGCTGGTTGGCACAGCCCGGAGTCTACCTCTATGACCTCTCCCGAGGATTCCAACCTCGGACAGAGGTGGTAGACTCTAAACCGTAATATCCCAACCTCGGGATTCCTCCGCCTTCAGGCGGAGGAGGATGTCAATTTGGAGACCATATGAGACACAACGATCGCGGAGTACATATAGATCAACTGTCACTCCAGCCCGGCGGGAACAGGGAGAATGTTACGGGCGCGAGGGGACTTGAACCCGATGGCGAGACTCACTGCGTTCGTCTCGCGTGGCTCATATCCCCTGCCGCTTTGCTCCGCACGTCCGTTCGTCGCAAAAGCGGGCGCGAGGGGATTTGAACCCCTGACAACTTGGTCCGGAACCAAGCACTCTGTCCACTGAGCTACGCGCCCTTGTACAACAGTCTTTCCGAGGAGAATATAGTCGTTGTGACAGACGTCGGCCTACGGCTGTTCGGCCGTTTCGATTGTGAAGTCGGTGGTCGGATAGGCGACACAGGTCAGACAGTACCCGTTGTCCATCTCTTCCTCGGAGAGGGTGTCGTTGTTGCTGTGGCGCACGAACTCTTCGGCCCCACCACCTTCGATGTGGCCGGCACAGGAGAGACATTGCCCCTGTCGACAGGAGTAGGGTAGATCCCAGTCTTCGTCTTCGCCGGCCTCAAGGATCGTCTCGTTGTTCGCGACTTCGATCGTCTTGCCTTCGTTTGCGAACTCGATCTCGTAATGTTCGACGTCCTCGATCGCCGCCGGATCGAACCCGGCGTCCTCGTCGTCGGTCTCTTCGAGTTCTCCCTCTGAAGCCCCGGACTCGATCGCACCAGTCGGCGCACCGCCGCCGACGCCGCGGTTGTACGGCTCGGGGAAGTCCGTCTCCGGGACGGACGCGGCCCGCTGTTCGAGCACGTCGCGAGAAATGTCCTCGCCGGCCTGCCAGCCGGTCCCGCGTGCGAAATGTAACACGACCGCAACGAGCGTCAACCCCAGACCGAGCAAGAGGCCCACTGTCTGAACCATATGCTCGGGTATGAAACAACGTCTTATAGGGGTTGGTGCACCGGCAAATCGCCCGGGGATGTTGCGCCGACGGGAGACACGCTACTTGCGCGCGATCTCGTGACGGCCGAACCCGTATCGCAGTCGGTTGGTCAGCCGACGGGAGAACCGCCCCTCGCCGTCGCCGGTCGCCCGGGAGTTGAACCGCTCGGAGAGCGCCTGGTAGATCAGCGGCACCGGCACTTCTTGCTGTAGCGCCTCCTGGACGGTCCAGGTTCCGGTCGAACCGCCCGCGACGTAATCGGCGACATCACCCAGATCGTTGCCCTCCTCGCGGAACGCCTCTTCAGCGAGTTCGAGCAGCCACGACCGAATGACCGCACCGTTGTTCCAAGTGTGTGCGACTGCTTCCAGATCCAGATCGTAGCGGCCGTTGGCAAGCAGCTCGAAGCCCTCACCGTAGGCCTGCATCAGTGCGTACTCGACGCCGTTGTGGATCATCTTCACGTAGTGGCCCGACCCCGAGGGCCCCATTCGGTCGTGGCCCTCCGGCCCGGTCGCCACGGCGTCGAACGCCGGCGTCAGCTCCTCGTAGGCCCACTCGGGACCGCCGACCATCATCGAGAAGCCCAGTTCCGCGCCGGCCGGGCCGCCGCTGGTTCCACAGTCGAGATACGCGGCGTCGGTCGCCTCGCCGCGACGGATCGAGTTCTCGAAGTTGGAGTTGCCGCCGTCGACAATGATGTCGTCGCCGCCGACGTGCGGTTCCAGTTCCTCGAGGGCGGCATCGACTGGATCACCGGAGGGGACGACAAGCCAGATCCGCTTCGGTGCCGAGAGTTGCTCGGCCAGCTCCGGGATCGATTCGGCGGGTGTGGCGCCGTCCTCGGCGACCTCGGCGACGGTCTCCGGATCGACGTCGTACGCGACCACGCTGTGCCCGTCCGCGAGCAGTCGGTCCACCACAATGCGTCCCATTCGACCGAGTCCGATGACTCCAATCTCCATATCACACTCTGCTCTGCCCCCGGTAGTATGGGTTGTGGTTCGAGTTCGCGCCCCGGGCGACGGGTTGTGGTTCGAGTCCGCACCTCGGGGGAAGGGTTTTGGTCCGGTCCGCCGAAAGCAGCGTAATGCGATCGGTGGCCGCACCGCGGTCGCGCCACTGGGGAGATACGAATGCACCGAGGACGCACTTACGACCACGAGAGCGTACAGGAGTTCTGGCAGTACCGCTGGAACCAGGAGAACGCCTACGAACTCGACGATCCCGAGGACCCACTATACGTCCTGGGAATGTTTCCCTACACGTCGGGCAACCTCCATATGGGCCACGTCCGCAACTACGCCATCACGGACGCATACGCCCGATTCAAGCGTATGGAGGGTCACGATGTCCTGCATCCGATGGGCTGGGACGCCTTCGGGTTACCCGCCGAAAACGCGGCCCACGAACGCGCGACCGACCCCGAGTCCTGGACTGATTCTTGTATCACCCGGATGCGCGAGGAGATGGAGACGATGGGCTTTGGCTACGACTGGTCCCGCGAGATCACGACCTCCGAACCCGAATACTACCAGTGGAATCAGCACTTTTTCCGAGAATTCTACGAGGAAGGACTGGTCGACTACCGCGGGGCCGAGGTCAACTGGTGCCCCGACTGCGAGACCGTGCTGGCGGACGCACAGGTCGTCGACCCGCCCGCGGACGTCGACCTCGATCCCGGCACGGAGGGGGTCTGCTGGCGGTGTGACACGCCGGTCGAGACGCGGGAACTCGACCAGTGGTTCTTCACGATCACCGACTACGCCGAGGAACTGCTGGCGGGTCTGGACGACCTCGATGGCTGGCCCGACAGTGTCACCGAGATGCAGCGCAACTGGATTGGCAAACGCGAGGGCGCACAAGTTGCCTTCGAGGTCGAAGGCTACGGCCCGGTCGAGGTCTTCACCGCCCGACCCGAGACGATCCACGGCGCGACCTACCTTGCGGTCGGCCCCGGTCACGACCTCGCCCAGGAGCTGGCAAGCGAGGACGCGACCGTCGCCGAGTACGTCGAGGCCTACGAGAAGAGCGAGGTCGCCGGCGTCGCGACCGACCGGACAGCGACGAACCCCGCGACCGGCGAGGAGATCCCGGTCTACGTCGCCGCGTACGTGCTCGACGACGTCGGCACGGGCGCGGTAATGGGCGTTCCCGGGCACAACGAGCACGATCACGACTTCGCGACGGCGATGGATCTGCCGATCCGCCAGGCCGTCGAGCCCGACGAGGGTGAGAGTGACCTCGAACGCGAGGCGTACACCGGCGCAGGCGAACTGCTCGACAGCGGCGAGTACACCGGTCTCTCGACGGAGACGGCCCGATCGCGGATCGTCGAGGATCTCGACGCCGCACAGCCGGACACCCAGTATCGCCTGCGCGACTGGCTGATTTCCCGCCAGCGCTACTGGGGGACACCGATCCCGATCGTCCACTGTGAAGAGTGTGGTCCAGTGGTCGTCCCCGAGGATGACCTCCCGATCGAACTGCCGGAGTTCGTCCAGACGCGGGGCAACCCCCTCGACGAGGCGACCGACTGGAAGGCTACGACCTGTCCCGAGTGTGGCGGGCCCGCCGAGCGCGAGACCGACACGATGGACACCTTCGTCGACTCCTCGTGGTACTTCCTGCGATTCCTCTCGCCCGACCGCGAGGACGTGCCGTTCGATCCGGAGGTCGCTGACGATATCCTCCCGGTGGACGTCTACGTCGGCGGGAAGGAACACGCCGTGTTGCACCTGCTGTACATCCGGTTTTTCGCCCGTGCGCTCTCGGATGTCGGCCTGCTCGACTGCCGGGAGCCGGTCGATCGACTCGTCAATCAGGGGACGGTGCTCCACGGCGGCCGGAAGATGTCTGACACGGAGGGTAACGCGATCGCGCCTCACGAGTACGGCGCGGAGACGACGCGGCTGTTCGTCCTGAGTGCGGCTCACCCGAACCGGGACTTCGACTGGGCGGCCAAGGACGTCGGCGAAGCCTACGACCTCCAACAGGGGATCTACAGCCTGGTCTATGAGTACGCCGACGGCCTCCAGCTGGCCAACCGGGACGGCCCGGCCGAGCAATATCTCGACCGGGAACTCGATCGAGCAGTCGCGGCCGCGACCAAGGACTACGATCGCTTCCGGATCCACCAGGCGATCGACGAGGTCCGCCGACTCACGCGACTGCTCGGCCGGTATCGCGCCTACGACACGCCGGACGCCGAGACCTACCGGGCGGGACTGAAGACCCTGCTTCGGCTGCTCGCCCCGGTCGCGCCGTATCTGGCAGAGGAGTGCTGGAATATGCTGCAAGCTGACGGACTGATCGTCGACGCCGACTGGCCGACCGTCGACAGCGAGATCGAGGCCTACGACCGCGAGCGGACGCTCGTCGCAACAGTCAGGGACGACGTGCGCGATATCGTCGAGACCGCGGGGATCGACGACCCCGAGCGGATCGAGCTGGTCGTGGCCCCGAAGTGGAAGTATACCGCTTACGAGATGGCCAGCGAGTCCTCGGGCGATTCGGTCGTCTCGAAAGTGATGAGCGATCAGTCGATCGGTAAGCACGGCGAGGCCGCCGAGTCCTACGCGAAGTCCCTCCAGCAGGAAGGACTGGAGCCGATCCTCTCGCGGGCCACCGAACGCGCGGAACTGGAGCGCGCCGCGTGGCTGCTTGAAGACGAATTCGACGCCGTGGTCGACGTGCGCGGGGCGGACGAGGCCGACGATGAACTTGCCAGGAGGGCCGAGCCCGGGCGGCCGGCATTGCATATCTCCTGACGGGGCAGCGGAGCCAGGTGTTCGACCTCCAAACCCACAAGTCGGTGCAGCCCCCAGTGGTGGTAAGCGATGGGAGGTCGCCAGTTGCTCGCGGAGGCGAACGTGTCCTTCGATCCCGAGACCGTCGAGATCGACGACGGGGACGTACTGGAGTTGCTCGATCCGGTCGTCCGCGAGTGGTGGGTCGAGCAGTTCGGTGAATTCGTGCCCGAGAACGGCGGCTTCTTCACCCCGCCACAGAAGGGGGCAATCCCACATATTCACGACGGCGAGAACGCCCTGATCGCCGCCCCCACGGGGTCGGGCAAGACGATGGCGTCCTTCGTCGGCATCATCAACGAACTGTTCGCCCGCGACCGCGCCGACGACCTCGACAACTCCGTGTACTGCCTCTACATCTCCCCGCTCAAGTCGCTGGCCAACGATATCCACCGCAATCTCGAAGTGCCGCTGGAGGGCATCACCGAGCGACTCGACGAGCGCGGCGAGGAGGTCGAGATCCGTCACGCGATCCGCCACGGTGACACCGACGACAGCGAGCGCCAGCGGATGCTCAAGGAGACGCCACACATCCTCAATACCACGCCTGAGACGCTGGCAATCCTGCTCAACTCCCCGAAGTTCAAGAAGAAACTCGAAACCGTCGAGTACGTCATCGTCGACGAGAT
>JBEQBN010000069.1:0-6442 GCA_041639775.1 Halapricum sp. | reverse complement strand
TCCTGCTCGTAGGTCTCGACGTAGCCGCGTTGCTCTAGGTCTCGGAGTACGTCGTAAATCCGTGGGTCCGGGACGTCGCTCTCCTCGGCGACGTCAGTGGCCGACGCAGACCCCAGTTCCAGTACCGTCACGTACGCCTCGGCCTGATACGGCGAAAGGCCGGCGTCTTCGAGTACTGCTGTAAGCGTCGATTGATTCATTGTTGGTGTGATTATGTCGTCAGCGTTGTAAACTGTCTGCTTTGGTATCACTCTGCTCGTCACACGCGGTAACTGTGGCGTGTTGTATCAAGTAGGGTTACTTGTCCTTGCCTTCCTGTGGCCACTGCGGGAATTTCGGTTGGGCGATCCGCTCGACTTCCGCGTCAGTCAGTGAGATGTCGACTGCCGCGACGTTCTCTTCGAGGTGGTCAATCCGTCGTGGTCCGATGATCGGCGCGGTTACCACGTCCTGTTCCAACAGCCAGGCGAGGCTGATCTGTGCCGGCGTGGCGTCCCGCTCGTCAGCGATCGACTGAATCTCCTCGAGAACGGCCCAGTTCTCGTCGGTGAATCGGTTCGACGTGTACTCGTCGGTCGCGGCCCTGGTGTCCTCGGGCGGTTCGTCGTCGCGGTCGTACTTGCCAGTGAGGAACCCGCCCGCGAGCGGCGACCACGGGATCACGCCGATACCCTCCTCGGCGCAAATTGGCAGAAGGTTCGCCTCCTCGTGGCGGTCAACAGCGTTATACTCCGGTTGCATCGAGACGAACCGCTCGTAGCCCTCGATATCGGCGGTGTACAGCGCCTTCGAGAACTGCCAGCCGGCCATCGTCGAGGCACCGATATAGCGGACCAGCCCCTCGTCGACGAGATGGGTCAGCGCCGACAGCGTCTCCTCGATCGGCGTGTTCTCGTCCCAGCGGTGGATCTGGTAGAGGTCGATGTAGTCGACGCCGAGCCGATCGAGACTGGCATAGGCCTGGTCGATGATGTGTTTGCGAGACAGCCCCTGCCCGTTCGGCCCGTCGTGCATCTCGCCGAAGACCTTGGTGGCGATCACCAGTTCGTCCCGTCGATGGTTGGCGATCGCCTCGCCGACGATCTCCTCGCTTTCGCCCGTGGAGTAGACGTTCGCGGTGTCCAGGAAGTTGATCCCGAGATCGAGCGCTCGATGAATGATCTCGTGACTCGTCTCACGGTCGTCGATCATCCACTCGGCTTCGCTCCCGAAGTTCATGCACCCGAGCGCCAGCTCGGAAACCTCCAACCCGGTCGACCCGAGTGTCGTATGGGGTACTGTATCGTCCGGCATATCATAATTTTTAATCCCCGTTGTAAAAAGACTGGCGTCGAGTACGATTCGGGTGGGAGGGATCGTCTCGAAAAGCAAGACGCGAGGACAGCGCGACACAGTCAGCAGATCAGCCTGCCGATCGCATCACGGTCGACGGGTCCAGACGACGGCCTGTCCGTTGTCCAGTGTGAGGGCATCGAGGTCGGGCACAGTACCTGGGGACGCGAGCGCGGGCTCCCAGCCGTCCACCGGGATCGATGAGTCGAGACCGGTCGGCTCGACGGTCACCTCGGGCCCTTCCATGTTCCCCACGAACAGCACCTGTTCGTCGCCGTCCGGAGACGCCCTGAAGCCGTAGTAGACGACCGTCCCGTCGACAGGATGGACGTAATCGAAGACCTCCGATCCGTCGACATCAATGTCTTCGAGCAACCACGGCCGGTCCTGACGGAACTCCCGGACGCGCTGGGTGAACTCGGCGCGGCCCGGATCGAGGGTGTCCAGCCAGTTCGAAAGATTGGCGAACTCGTTGACGTCGGCCATCCAGTGTTCGCTGAATCGTTCGAGATCCTCTGGCGTCACCGTCTCGCCTGCAAGCGGTGATCCCAGTGCCTCGATAGTCGCTGCTATGTCCTCCAGTTCCCAGTCGGTCGCTTCGCCGACATCGTGCAGGACGTGCACGAAGTGATCGAGGTCGTCCCGGTCGTCGATGCCCATCGACTTCAGCCGCCCGAAGAACCGATCGTCGTCGTACAGCTCGGCAGGGACGTGCCAGTCGAGGACGTTGTCCTCCTCGGCGACGACCTTGACGTTCCACTCGTCGTCAGTATCACGCATAAACGACCAGGGCGCGTGGGCGTTGGCGTTGAGGAAGTCCATCGGCACGCCGGGCAGCAGGCAGTGCAACAGCATATTCGTTGAGGGCTGGTCGTAGGCTTCGTCGATGATCTCCGGCCCGTCGTCGCCCAGATAGGGATTGATCGGGTCTTCCTCCCACCCTTTCGGAAGCGGCTGTTGGGTCCCCCTGCGAAGCGTGTCGTGATTCGCGACGCCAGTGATCCAGTTGCTGCCGAAATCGGCAACCTCGAAGACGCGCCACCACTTGCTCGCCCAAAAGGTCAGCAGTGCGGGCTTGTTGTGTGCGAACGTGATCGGCGACCACTGGAAGGAGTGAGGATGCTGTTTGATGAGTTCCCGATAGGTCGAAGCCAGTTCCCAGTCTCCGCGGGGCCACGGTCGACCGTCCTCGTAGATCATCCACGGCCGGTATTCGGTCCCGCCGACTTCCTGTGTGACTCCGTCCATCTCCGCGAGGAACTCGTCGTCGTGGAACAGTTCGTCCGGCCCAGGGTCGTAATATTTGAAATCCTGTGCACCGTCGACCCGTATTCCGTCGGCGCCGAAGTCCATCTTCCGGCGCTGGAGCTCCAGCACAATCGCTCGAACGACCGGATGCAGGTAGTCCAGTTCCAGACCGTACATCCCTGGCCCTTCGATGAATTCCGCGTCGAGCAGTTCGTCGGCCCGGCCCTCGGCGTGGCCCAGTGCAATGTCGAAGACGACCCGGATCGGCTCTGGCAGGTTGTGACAGGCAGCGATGAAATCAACCAGTTCGTGTGGGCGCCCGGTCTCCAAGATTGCGGGATTGGGTGCCGAAAACGCCCGGATGACGATGTCATAGCCCCAGTTTATCAGGTCCGGTTGCTCGGCGATAAGCTCGGCCGTCTCACCGCCCCGGGGTGTGACGCGGTCGCCCTCAACCTGCCAGAACTCGTGGTTCTCGCGGTGTTCGGTGATCGGCTCGATCGGCATCAGCTGGATCCCGTCGTAGCCCATATGGATCCGCTCGCCGGCAGTCAACTCCTCGCCCGCGCGGAGCTTCTCACCGATCCGCTCGTATCGCCGTGCAAGCCCGCCCAGCGATCCGTTCTCGGTGGCGGTCCCGGGGTGAATCTCGACCATACTCGTCGCGGGCTCGATCCGTGGCAGGCCGTCGTCCTCGCTGGTCGGAATTGGCTCTGTATCGGTGCCGAGATGCTCGAAATACTCGCGGTCGTCACGCTCGACGTCAAGCGTATCGAGGTCGATCAGTTCGGCGGGGCCGAACGCGCCGAACGGCACTGAGTACGCAAGCGGGTCCTGGACCGTGTGCCACTGGCCGTCTTCGCGGTAAGCCAGTTGGTAGAGAGAGCCAAACTGCTCGCGTGTGCCCGGACGCATCCCCTCGAGGACCGCCCAGTGATACTTGCCTTCGCGATGGATCGGAAGCCGATCTCGTCGGACCTCGATTGACTGCTGATCGACGCCGTCTTCGAAGACTCGGACGTCCTCCATCGGGGTCAACACTTCGAGATAGACGTCGTCGTGGGGGACACCGGCGGTAACAATCTCGGGCGTCCAGAAGCCGATCTCGGTCACGCCGTCTGCGTAGTGTGCGCCCAGTCGGGTGACGATCTCCTTGGCCGCCTCGAAGTCGTCGTCGTGGCGCTCCCGGCACGCTCGATGCCACGCGCGCAGATCCTCGGTAGGTTCATCCAGCAGCTTGACGTTTGCTGTCACAGTAGTACAACTCTTGTAGTAATAATGTATCCCGTCCAAGTTAAAAACACACCCCGCATCCAGCATAGATGCCGTGCCCCATTTCTAACCACACCTGTTGTAAAGAATTTTGATGCCGGAGATGCAATGACGCAGTATGACCAAAATCGCCCGTACAGCGTGTTCAGGGAGGGGACAATGAACGAAGCCAGCGGCGACCACGGGGTCCCAATAACGGATTGGCCGCCGGAGGACCCAATTGAGACCCTGCAGGCGTTTCTGCGCGATCGTCACGCAGACCATCCCGAGAGTGACGTAGTACTCCAGCGGATCGAAGAGCAGCTGCCGAACCTCTGGCGGGCGTTTACCGAGGTCTACGGGGACGACCGCGAGAGCGTCACCTGGCTGCTCGAAGCGGTCGATGCGGCCGTCGAGGCCTTCGACGCTCGACCTGAGCGTCTCCGTTCGCTCGATCAGTCCCGCGAGGGCGTCGAGGACTGGTTCCAACGGCCGGAGGAGGTCGGCTATATGTGTTACGTGGATCTGTTCGCCGGAGACCTCGAGGGCGTCCGTGAGAAGATTCCCTATCTGAAGGAACTCGGCGTGACCTACCTGCATCTGATGCCGCTGTTGGAGCCCCGTGAGGGGCAAAACGACGGTGGGTACGCCGTCAAGGACTACCGGGCGGTCGATCCCGACTTGGGGACAATGGAGGACCTTCGGGAACTGGCCGCGGACCTCCAGGAGGAGGATATTCACCTCGCGCTCGATTTCGTGATGAATCACACCGCCCGCGAGCACGAGTGGGCCCAGGCCGCAATGGACGGCGACAAGCGCTTTGAGGACTTCTATCTCACCTACGAGGACCGGGAGTTACCCGACCAGTACGAACAGACCGTTCCGGAGGTGTTCCCGGACTTCGCGCCGGGGAACTTCACCTACGTCGAGGAGCTACAGCAGTGGGTCTGGACGAGCTTCTACGACTTCCAGTGGGATCTGGACTACTCGAACCCGGACGTATTCGTCCAGATGTTCAGGGAAATGGCGTTTCTGGCCAACGTCGGGACCGACGTGCTCCGGCTCGACGCCGTCCCCTTTCTTTGGAAAGAACTGGGGACGGACTGCCGGAATCTGGACGAGGCCCACTGGCTCTTGCGGGCCTACCGGGCACTGATGCGGATCGCCGCGCCGGGCGTGCTGTTCAAAGCCGAGGCCATCGTCGCGCCCGAGGAGACGATCAGGTACCTCGGCACGGGCAGCCACGAGGGACAAGAGTGTGACATCGCCTACAACGCGCCGCTGATGGCTCATCTCTGGCACGCACTGGCCAGCGAGAACACCCAGTTGCTGGAACAGGCCCTCGAATCGCTCCCGGCGACCCCGGAGGGGGCCTCGTGGCTCAACTACGTCCGGTGTCACGACGACATCGGCTGGGGGCTGGACGACGAGGACGTCCGTGCTGTCGGCCAGGACCCGACCAGCACGCGCAAGTTCTGCTCGGACTTCTACGCGGGCGATCACCCTGACAGCTACGCCGAGGGGTATCGCTTCCAGGAGGAGCCGACCGGCGTCGCCCGAACCTCCGGGACTGCGGCGGCGCTGGCCGGCGTCCAGAAGGCCCGTGTCTCCGGCGATCAGGAAGCCATTGACGCGGCCGTACAGCGGTTCCTGCTTATGCATACGACGGTCTTTGCAATGCAAGGGATGCCGCTGCTGTACAGTGGCGATGAGATCGGCCAGCTCAACGACTTCTCGTATCTGAACAGCCCGATCAAGGCCGATGACAACCGCTGGGTCCACCGGTCACCGATGGACTGGGACGCCGCCGAGCGTCGGACCCTGGAGGGGTCAGTCGAGCAACGGATATTTGACGGGATTAGTCGGCTCACCGACGTCCGGGAAGGCCGTGAGCCGCTCCACCATCGGGCTGAAGAGAACGTTCTGGATGTCGACAACGACCAAGTGTTCGCCGTCGAGCGCGTCCGCGACGGAGAGCGCCTGCTCGCACTCTCGAACTTCTCCAGTGAGACACAGGCCATAGAGATGTCGGCGCTTCCGGACCGATGGGAGACCGGCGGCTATCACGAGGTCCTCCGAGATGAGTCAGCATTCTATCCAAACGGTCGAATGTTCCTAGAACCGTATGGCTACCGGTGGCTCGAATCCGATCCCGACGCGACACCCGGCGAGTCGCGCTCGACACACGTCACAATCAACGTCGAAGCCGAGTACGGCGAGGAGGTGTTCCTGACCGGTAACCACGAGGCGCTCGGCAACTGGGACGTCGAGCAAGCGGTGGCGCTGTCAGGTGAGGACTACCCGACCTGGCGGGGCGAGTTCGAGTTGCCAGCGGGGACCTACGTCGAGTTCGAGTGGCTGAAAAAGCGCGAGGGGGAACCGGTCGAGTGGTCCGGACACCGCTACGTCACGAAAGCCGGCTGGGACACCGCCTGGCTGCTGGAGTGAGCCGGTCCACAGCGACGATTTCGAGTCGTCGGTCGCGGACGTGATGTTCTCAGGGCTGTCCGAGCGGGACGCGCTCGCCCTCGCTGTCGCCGCGGACCCAGATGTAGTCGTAGCCGTCCAGATAGAACGTCATCGGGCCCGCTTCCTCGAACTCGTAGTGGCC
>JBEQBN010000068.1:0-6492 GCA_041639775.1 Halapricum sp. | reverse complement strand
AACCGGCCGTCCGCGTCTGTCGTCACCGCCGGCAGGATTCCGGGCCGGGCTGTCGGCGTCACTTCGAGCCCGCGGATACCCTCGCCGACGTGCTGGTACCACTCGAGATCGACCTCCGTCCGTGCCGAGAACTGTCGGCCCGTGATTATCGCCTGCGTGCCGGCTTGGCCGTACTGTGGCGTCACGTCCAGTTCAGCGTCAGTGTCCGCGTCGAGCTCGGGGTAATGGGCCTCGATGGGGCTTTCCTCGAAAAGCGTATCGACCCACGCCGTCGGCGGCGTCTCGGTCGGCTCGGTCACTTCGACCGTCCAGGCGTTCGCGCGGTCGCCGCCGACCGATCCGAGCGGCGATTGGGTGTTGTTCGCGACGAATGGCACGCCGCGGTAGTTGCGCCAGACCTGGATGACGTGTTTGCCGGGCGGGCCGACCGCCCGAACCTGTGCGGTCGCTGTACCCCGGTTGCGAACGCCAGTGACGAACCCCACGAACTGGTTGTCCCAGGCGATCTGGAAGTTATTCGACTCGACGGACGGACCGATCCCGTACCCACGGACGACGAATGCCTCGCCCATCGGAGCCTCCCTTCGGTCGATCTCGAACCAGGGCCGAACTTCGAACTCCGTCCGCGCGAGGACGCTATCGCCGTCCTGAAGCGCAATCTTGTGGGTGCCGCCGTAGTCTTCGGGGACCGTCCAGGTTTCCGCGAACCCACCCTGCTCGTCGGTCCTGACGGTCGTGATCGTCTGGGTTCGGGGTTGGTACTGTGGCCCGACGACCCGATTGGCTTCGATGACGGCCCACCCCCCATCGCTCGTCTGCCAGACGAGTTCGTACGTTTCGTCTGTCGGAAACTCCCGCCCGCGGATCGTCAACGCATCGCCGACGTACCCGTCCTCGTCACTCAGTCCGAGCGTCCCTCTGGCGTCATCCGTTCGGTGGTCCGCAAGCCGGTCCTGCAGTTCCGAGGAGAGGTCGGAGTCGTCCATACGCATCGTTCAGCACCGGGGCCGAAATAGCTTGTCTCGACGACTCACGCATTACAAGTAGTTGCATCTTCGCGCTTGCGCGCGAGTGGATGTCAACTCTCGTCTCGTGATTTGAGCCACCGGTCTAGACACTCCCGGATCGCGGCGTCACGATTGCCGCGGTGCTCGGTGAACGCCACGTCGTCAAGTGCTTGCAGCGTCTCCTCGTCGAACTCGATAGTGACGGTGTCCATATCGAGAAACGTCTCGTCCATTACCTATGATGGGGTGTCTTGGAAGTAAATAACTTCGTCAGACGCGCGTCACAGACGACAGCCTGAACCAAGACTATTCGTCGATGAGTTCTTCGAACTCGGGAAGGATGTCCTCGTCCGTGTCGGCGTCCGTCGCCTCGCTGTCGGTTGACGGCGCACTGGTATCAGCGTCTGTCTCCTCGCTGTCAGCCGATGTCTCGCCCTCGTCGTCTGTGTCGTCTTCGATCTCCTCGATTTCAAGGACTTCCAACGGGATGTTCTCCAGACGCTGTCCGATCTCCTTACGTGCGATTCGGGCCGCGTGTTCGTCGCGTTCGACGTTGAACACCGTCATCTCCAACTCCAGCGCGACGAGGCTCTCGTCGGCAGCAATGAACGCGGGTTCGAGTTGTTCACCACAGTGTGGACAGGACCGACTGCCCATATCTATCTCGACGTAGTTGAGATCGGGGTTGAGCATCTCACCGGTCTTCGAGATAGCGATCCGAACCGCCTCATCGGGTGTTTCCACGTCGTAGACGGGAACGGCAGCCTCGACGACAACGCGACAGTTCATATATTGGTATTATTGTCCCTCCGATATGAAGGTTAGCCAGGCACTGTCGGTCGCACTAGGCTCAGCGTGGGTCGTGGTGAAGTACCTCGGGGGCATATGGTTCGAGACGCGAAGCGTCTCGTCATCTGCTCACGGCGCTCACGCCGTTCGCAGGTTCGTGGGACGTCGCCCCACGCTCATCACGGAAATTAAAGATTTTCGTACGGCCCCGAGACACTCGCCCTACCCCGCCTGTAGACGCCGAAAGATGGCCTAGGTTTTTGGTTCCCCCTGACAGCCATCCCCCATGGGGCTCGATGAGGACGCACTTGATTACCACCGAGAGGAACCGCCTGGCAAAATAGCGATCGAGACGACCAAGCCGACCAACACCCAGCGGGACCTTTCACTCGCGTACTCACCGGGGGTCGCGGCTCCCTGTCGGGAGATTCGCGACGACCCTGCGTCGGTGTTTGAGTACACAGCCAAGGGTAACCTCGTTGCCGTCGTCTCTGACGGCAGTGCCACGCTTGGATTGGGTGATATCGGACCACGAGCCTCCAAGCCAGTTATGGAGGGCAAGGGCGTGCTTTTCAAGCGCTTTGCCGACATCGACGTATTCGATCTGGAGTTAGATACGTCTGATCCCGAAGGAATGATCCAGGCAGTGACGGCAATGGAACCGACCTTCGGGGGGATCAACTTGGAGGACATCAAAGCCCCCGAGTGCTTCGAGGTCGAGTCGCAGTTGCGCGAGCGACTGGACATTCCGGTCTTTCACGACGACCAGCACGGGACCGCGATCATCTCGGGTGCCGCCCTGTTGAACGCCGCCGAGTTGGCGGGCAAGGACCTGTCAGAACTGGACGTCGTCTTCTCAGGGGCCGGCGCCAGTGCGATCGCCAGCGCACGCTTTTATGTCTCGCTCGGGGTCGAACGAGAGAACATCACGATGTGTGATTCAGCAGGGATCATCACCGAATCACGCGCCGAGACGGTCAACAAATTCAAGCGGGAGTTCGCCAGTGACCGTCCCGATGGAGACCTGGCCGACGCGATGGACGGTGCGGACGTGTTCGTCGGACTGTCGGTCGGTGGGATCGTCGATCAGGAGATGGTCCGGTCGATGGCGCCCAATCCGATCGTCTTTGCGATGGCGAACCCAGATCCAGAGATTGGCTACGAGGCGGCCAAATCCGCCCGTGAGGATACGGTCATAATGGCGACCGGCCGGTCTGATTATCCGAACCAGGTCAACAACGTACTCGGATTCCCCTTCATCTTCCGGGGGGCACTAGACGTGCGTGCCACGGAGATCAACGAGGCGATGAAAGTCGCGGCCGCGCGGGCGCTCGCTGATCTCGCACGCCAGGACGTGCCGGACGCGGTCGTCAAAGCGTACGGCGACGAGCCGTTGCAGTTCGGGCCGGAGTACATCATTCCGAAGCCGCTGGATCCCAGAGTGCTGTTTGAGGTGACGCCCGCCGTCGCCGAGGCCGCAATCGAGTCGGGGTGTGCCCGGACGGAGCTAGACACGGACACGTACGTCGAAGCACTCGAAGGACGCCTCGGCAAGTCTCGCGAGATGATGCGAGTCGTGTTGAACAAAGCCAAAAGCGATCCCAAACGCGTCGTGCTGGCGGAAGGCGATGACGAGAAGATGATCCGTGCGGCCTACCAACTCGTCGATCAAGGCATCGCACGCCCACTGTTGATCGGCGACCACGACCGGATTGAAGCTATCGTCGAGACGCTGGGGCTGTCGTTTGAGCCGGACGTGCTCGATCCGGACGAAACGGACCTCCAGCGATACGCCGAGTGGCTCTACGAGCAGCGCCAGCGAAAGGGCGTCACGCGGCGTGAGGCAGCCGAACTGGTCACGAACGGTGATTACCTCGGGAGCGTCCTCGTGGAGATGGACGAGGCCGACGCGTTGTTGACCGGACTGACACATCATTATCCGTCGGCACTTCGGCCGCCGCTTGAGGTTATCGGGACCGCTCCCGGCGCTGAATACGCGGCCGGCGTGTATCTGCTGACATTCAAAAATCGGGTCGTCTTCTGTGCCGACGCGACGGTGAACGTCGCCCCCGACGCGGACGTGCTCACGGAAGTGGCCTGTCACACCGCCGAACTGGCACGGGAATTCAACGTCGAGCCCCGGGCGGCGTTGCTGTCGTATTCGGACTTCGGCAGTGTCGACACCGACGGGGCGGCGGCGCCACGGAGGGCCGCCGAGAAACTGCGCTCGGACCCGGGCGTGGACTTCCCTGTCGACGGAGAGATGCAGGCTGACACTGCGCTCGTCGAGGAGATGCTCACTGACAGCTATGAGTTCTCAGAACTCGACGAGCCGGCGAACGTGCTCGTCTTTCCGAACCTCGAAGCCGGTAACATCGGCTACAAGCTACTCCAGCGACTCGGCGGGGCCGATACAATCGGACCGATGCTTACTGGTATGGACAAACCAGTCCACATCATCCAGCGCGGTGACGAGGTCAAAGACATCGTCAATCTCGCCGGGGTGGCCGTCGTCGATGCCCAACAGGAGTGATATAGCTCCGGGTCAAGCCGAAAACTATCTCCGAGACGTTAATTTCACAGATCGCAAATATGATGGTTAGATATATATGTCTGTTCGCTGTCCGTTCCAGGTATGCGTTCGAAAAAGGCGGCAATAATCGCTGCTATATGTGTTGTAATCATATTCACGCTGGCCGGTTGTTCGTCACCGGCGGCGGACAATACGACGACAATCGGCCCACAGACAGAAATCGACGACACAGACACGACACAAACGAACCAAGAGAGTGGTACGGAAACGACTGCGAGTGAACAGTCAGCGGAGACAATCGCTGATGGGGAGACCGACAGTGAGACAACAACGACATCGAGTGACGAGACCCCGGAGTATGCGACCGGAGAGATCACGACGATGTCAATCGATATGCCGCAGTTCGACAACCGGACGCGGACTGCGCGCGTGTACACGCCACCGGGCTATTTCGAGAGCGATCGGTCGTATCCGGTCGTATATATGCAGGACGGCCAGAATCTCTTCAACGACAGTACAGCATACAACGAGGAGTGGCAAGTAGACGAGACGATGGATCGCTTGGCACGCGAAGACAACTTTTCAGCTATCGTCGTGGGAATTGACAACGGTGGCGGCGATCGCATTACAGAGTACACGCCACCGGAGTTAGGGAAGCCGGACCAGACGAAACACGGGGATCGATACGCCGCGTTCTTGGCAGAGACGGTCAAGCCGACAATCGACGAAACGTACCGGACACAGCCGGACAAGGCAGCGATTATGGGGTCATCGCTTGGCGGATCGATTTCGGTCTACACAGCCTTCGAATACCCGGAGACATTCCCGTACGTGGCCGGGCTGAGTACGGCGAGTCCGTCTACCAATGTGACCGCGTCGTATCTGAACGAGACGGGTGCCGGGCCCGAGCGAGTCTATATGGACTGGGGACTCGAAGAGGGCCCGAGGTCGGAAATGTTCGCTCAGCGCAATCAGGCATTCGCAACAAATATTCAGAATCTAGGCTACGAACCGGGCGAGACACTGTTGACGGTCATCGACGAAGACGGGACCCACAGTGAGTCCGCGTGGCGCGAGCGCTTCCCGCGGGCCGTGCAGTGGGTGTTGACCGGCGAGGATCCCGCAGCCTGACTACGTCAGACGTCTCACATTCTTGCCGGATTGGGCTACTGGGAGAGTCGCGACAGCGTCCTCGGGAGTTCACCGGGCGAGTTGACTGTCGAAATCGGCTCGACCGGACCGTCAGTTGGCGGATCGCCGACGAACACAGAGGGTAGGTCCGCCGCCGCTGCACCGAGGACGTCCGTCTCGTAGTTATTCCCGACGTAGACGGCACGATTGGACGGGACACCAACTGCATCGAGCGCACGCTCAAACGGTTCCGGATCGGGCTTTGCCGGCAGGTCGTAACCGGCGTAGACGACACTGTCGAGATATTGTTCGATCCCGAGCGATTCAAGTTTCGGGTCTTGCATCTCAGGGCCGCCGTTGGTGACCATCGCGAGCGGAGCGCGCTCGGCGAGGCGCTCGATTGCTTCGGCCGCACCGTCGAGGAACTGGACGTTACTGTGATCGCGTTCAGCGGCGTAGGCGTCGGCGACTTCGCGACCGACCTGGCGGTCGTAGCCGTTTTCCTCGGCCAGATCGGCAAAGCATAGGCGACGTCGCTCCAGCATCGAATCGGCCCGGTCGGCGTAACCATCGATACGCTCGACGTACGCCTCCGGCGAGAATATCGGTTCGACACCGACCGCGTCAAACGCGGCCGGCAACAGTTGCTCGGTCCCCCGAGTGTACTCACAGAGCGTCCCGTCCAGATCCAGCAGGACAGCGTCGTATTCGGTCATATGTGCGTCTCCGTGCTGCGACCGTAGGTGGGTTGCGGTTCGCCTGCGCTCGCTGTCACGGATTCGGTCGGACGCGTGCAGTGAATACGATCCCGACGAGCACGACGACACCGCCGGTGGCTGTCAGCACAGACGGCACTTCACCGAGCAGCAGTAGTGCAAGTAGTGTGCTCCCGACTGGTTCACCGACTAGCGTGACGCTGACAACGCTTGACTCGACGTGTGCGAGCGCCCAGTTGATGACGGTGTGTCCGAAAATCCCCGGGCCGACCGCCATCCCAAGAAAGAGCATCCACTCCCGCGGCGGATACGGCCC
>JBEQBN010000067.1:0-6505 GCA_041639775.1 Halapricum sp. | reverse complement strand
AGAGGGGGTCGTAGGAGACGGAGTTGCCACCACCGCGGAGGACTTAGCCCTGGAACACTAACGGGGAGTAATGACAGCAACGGCGACGCTCGGCGGCGGTTGCTTCTGGTGTATCGAGGCCGCGATGAAAGAACTCCAGGGCGTCCAGTCGGTCACGTCCGGCTATGCCGGCGGTGCTGTTCCAGATCCCTCATACGAGAAGGTCTGTTCAGGTTCGACCGGTCACGCCGAAGTGGTCCAAGTCGAGTACGACCCCGAGGCGATCAGCTACCTCGAACTGCTGGAGGTCTTTTTCAAGGTACACGATCCGACGACCAAAGACCGTCAGGGGCCGGACGTCGGCAGCCAGTATCGCTCGATCGTCCTCTATCACGACGACGAGCAGCGCCGGCAGGTCGAGGGGTTCATCGAGCGCCTGAACGAGGAAGTCTACGACGGCGCGATCGTCACTGAGGTCGAACCACTCGAGAGCTTCTACGAGGCCGAGGAGTATCACCAGGATTACTACGAGAAGAACCCTGCAGACGGCTACTGTCAGGTGCAAGTCAAACCGAAGGTCCAGAAGGTCCGCGAAGAGTTCGCGGCGTTGCTCGCGGAGTGATCTGGACACGATCAGTAACCGGAACCGGAAACGAGATCCACGATCCGGCGACAGTATTAGGTACGTTCGAGGGCTGGTTTTGCTATGGCCATCGATCCGAACTTCGAGCAGAGCCGCGAGAAAGTCGACGAACACAACGGCCACGACGTCTGGGGGCCGGTCGACGAGCCGGAGTCGCTGGGGATCCACGGGACCCACGTCGCAGTCGATTTCGACATCTGTCTCGCCGACGGGGCCTGTCTGGAGGACTGCCCGGTCGACGTCTTCGAGTGGGTCGAGACGCCCGGTCATCCCGAGAGTGAGATGAAAGCCGATCCAGCAAACGAGAGCCAGTGTATCGACTGTATGCTCTGTGTTGACGTCTGCCCGGTCGACGCGATTGACGTCGACGCGAGCCGACCGGACAGGGTGTGAACGTACCGCGTCCGTTTCGCAGGACACTCCGATCGAGCCGGAATTGACTTACGACCGCCACGACCAGATCCTGATATGGAGCTTGCGGCCACGCTCCGGGCTGAGGCCCGGCACTGCAACGAGCGTCGTGTGCTCGTTCTCGCCGGCGACCCAAAGACGACACGCGTTCGAGCCAAAGCGGCGTTGTCGGCGGCCGAAATCGACCGGTCGGAAACGACACTGGTCGGTGCCAAACCGTTCGTGGATTGCGAGCGACTCGATCCCGTCCACGCCAGCGAGTTGCTCGGTCAGACACGAACGGCGGTCGTCTACGACGCCCACGAGTCGCTCCGGCCGAACGTGCTCGGTCAGGCCGTCGGAGCTGTCGACGGCGGCGGCCTGTTCGTGTTACTCGCGCCGCCACTATCGGCGTGGCCCACGAGACGAGACGACTTCGACGAGGCGCTCGCCGTCCCGCCGTTCGATGTCAGTGACGTGACCGGTCACGTCCGGGCTCGGCTGGTCGAAACGCTTGCCGCCCATCGCGGAGTCGCCGTCGTCGATGTCGAGACCGATACGGTCGAGTCCGAGGGACTGACCGATCCCGCGCCTCGATTTTCCGCACCCGGCCCGGCAGTGCCAGACCGTGAGGATCGCATATTCCCCGCCGAAGCCTATGATGCCTGTCTGACCCACGATCAATCCGAGACGCTCGCGGATCTGGAAACGCTGGCCGAGCCCGGAGGGACAGTCGTCGTCGAGGCCGACCGTGGCCGGGGGAAATCCAGCGCCGCGGGGCTGGCTGCAGGGAGTCTGGCGGCGTCGGGCCAGGACGTGCTCGTGACCGCGCCACAATACGGTCGCGCCGGCGAAGTGTTCGCCCGTGCCCGGGAGCTGCTCGACGCGCTCGAAAAAGCCACCGAGGGAGACGACGAGACGACACCCCATCAGCTCTCGGCTGAGGAGGGACGAGTGCGATACGCCCAACCGACAGACGCCGTTGAGCTGCCCGACGATCCGGACGCAGTCGTCGTCGATGAGGCGGCGGCTTTACCAGTTCGACTGCTTTCGGGGTTTCTCGACGCCCCGGCGGTGGCGTTCACGACGACGGTCCACGGCTACGAGGGAGCTGGACGGGGCTTTTCGGTCCGGTTTAAGGAGCGATTGACCGAGTCAGATCGGACAGTCCAGGAGGTGCGTATGGACGAGCCGATCCGGTACGCGGCTGGCGACCCGGTAGAGGTGTGGGTGATGCGAGCGCTGTTGCTCGATGCGCGCCCGCCGGTCGAACCGCTGGTCGCCGACGCCACCCCCGAGACAGTGACCTACGAACGCCTTTCGAGCGAGCGACTCCGGTCGGACGAACACCTGTTGCGGGAGGCGTTTGGGTTGCTCGTGCTTGCCCACTACCGGACCGAGCCCGACGACCTCGCGCGGCTGTTGGACGGCCCGAATATCTCTGTTCGGGCGCTCGTATACGACGGGCATATCGTCTCGGTCGCATTGCTGGCACGTGAGGGCGGACTGGGCGCCGACCGGCGGGCGGAGATGTACGAGGGCGCTCGAGTCAGGGGACATATGCTGCCGGACGTGTTGACGACCCAACTTCGCGATGAGGCCGCCGGAATTGAGACAGGGTGGCGCGTGATGCGAATCGCGACCCACCACGCGGTCCGCGAGCGCGGCCTGGGATCGCAACTGCTCAAGCGGATCGAAACGGAGGCGACCGGCGAGTACGACTACCTCGGAGTCGCGTTCGGTGCGACACCCGACCTGGTTTCGTTTTGGGCCGACAACGGCTATCGGACTGTCCACGTCTCGACGACGCGCAACGACCGCAGCGGTGAACATTCCGCGATTATGCTGCGCCCACTCTCAGACACTGGTGGGGCGCTACAGGAACGTCATACAGAGTGGTTTCTCGGCCGGACCCGAGGGACGCTCGTTGATCCGATTGGGAATCTCGACCCGAATGTGGTTCAGGCAGTGCTGTCGGCCGTCGACGGAACGCCGCGACTGGACCTCTCAGAATGGGAATGGCGATTGCTCGCCGGCTCACCGCACGGTGCTGGGCTGTTCGACACCGCACCCGACGCCTTCCGCGCGCTCGCGTTTCAGGCACTCGTTGACGACGATAGCCCACCACTCGAACCCCGAGCAGAGCGGTTGCTAGTCCAAAAAGTCCTGCAAGCCCACGACTGGGATACCGTCACCGAGGAGCTTGGCTTTGTCTCTCGGCGAGAGTGTATGCGCACGCTCGGAGACGTGACAGAACGGCTCGTTAAGTCGTATGGGACCGACAACGCCAGAGCGGAATTGGAGCGACTGGAATGATACCTGATCCGCTCGTGATCGTCGCGTTCGCGCTGCTTGTCGCCGGTGTCGTCTTCAGCGTTGTCCCGCTGTTGCCGGGGCCGGTGCTGTCGATCGGCGGCGTGCTCGTCTACTGGTGGGCGACCGGTGACCCGGGCCCGCTGGCACTGACTGTGCTGCTCGCGGTCGGCGTGGCGGCGACCCTCGTCGACTGGCTAGGCGGGGCGGCGGCCGCGAAGGGCAGCGGCGTCTCCACGCGGGTCAGCCTGCTCGCCGGGGTCGCCGGACTCCTCGGCACCGTCGTCGCCGGGCCGGTCGGCCTGCTCGTCGGCGTCGCGGGGACGGTGTTCCTGGCGAGTTTTATCCGCGAACGGGAAGCAGCCGCCGGGATCCGAACGGCGGCTTACGCGACCGCAGGTGTGCTCGGGACGGTCGTCGTCCAGACGCTGTTGACCGGGTCGACACTTCTTGCGGTCGTCGCGATCGCGCTGCTGTGAGCGAGCCGGTCGTCTCGCAGCGATGGCCGACTCGAGTAACGTACTTCACGCAGGGCTGAGACGTATCAGGGAATGAGCGTCATCGACGTGACTGGCCTGACCAAACACTACGGCGAGGTCCGGGCCGTCCAGGGGATCGATTTCACGGTCGAGGAGGGGGAGATCTTCGGCTTTCTGGGACCCAACGGCGCCGGCAAGACCACGACAATCCGGACGATGCTTGGGTTGTTGAACCCGACCACGGGACAGGCGACGGTACTCGGCGCGGACAGCACTGACGAGCCGTCGATGATTGAGGCCAAGCGATCGATCGGCTACCTACCGGCCAATCCCGCGTTCGACGACGGGTCGACCGGCCGAGAGATACTGGACCTCCACGGTTCGATCAAGGGTGACGACCGGCGCGAAGAGTTGCTGGATCTGTTTGAACCACCGCTCGATCGGGCGGTCAGAGCGTATTCCTCGGGCAACAAGCAGAAACTCGGTATCGTGCAGGCGTTTATGCACGGTCCTGAGCTGGTAATTATGGACGAGCCGACAAGCGGACTCGACCCGCTGATGCAACAGCGGTTCAACGAGTTCGTCCGTGCGGAACGCGAACAGGGCGTGACGGTGTTTTTCTCCTCGCACGTACTCAGCGAGGTTCGGCGGGTGTGCGACCGGGTCGCGATACTCCGGGACGGCGAACTCGTCACGACCGAGACGATCGAGTCACTGCTCGATCGCTCCGGGAAGTTCGTCCGCGCCAGGATCGCTGGCCGTGTCGAAAGTGACGCCTTCGACGGTGAGGCTGTCCACGGCTTCGAGCGAACACTGATCGAAGACCGCGCCGAAGAGTTGCTTGCCGTGACCGACCTCGAAAGCGACGCGGACGTTGTCACCGACGTCCGGTTCACATACACCGGCGATATCAACGACCTCGTTGCCGATCTCGCC
Organism: Halapricum sp.; assembly: GCA_041639775.1. Taxonomy (GTDB): domain Archaea; phylum Halobacteriota; class Halobacteria; order Halobacteriales; family Haloarculaceae; genus Halapricum. The sequence continues at coordinate 1,765 of JBEQBN010000067.1, read as the reverse complement.
TCGTACTCCTTCGTGGATCTCGATGTCGAGGAAGCCCCACTCGAAGAGGTATTTATGCGGTTTTACGGCACCAGCGAGTCAGGTGATCGGACAGCGATCAGCGAGCGCAGTGAAGCCGCACCCGCCGGAGGTGACGGGAATGCTTGAACTTGCCCGCTACGAGGCGCGACGCCGGCTGAAGGGGACGGTCTATCTGACGGGCGGACTCACGCTGCTCGCGGGGATGTACATCGCGACGTTCCCGTCGATGGCGGACGAGATGAATCTCGATCAGTTCCTCGAGCAGCTGCCCAAGGTCTTTCTGGAGTTGTTCAACATCGCGACGATGAACACGATCGAGGGCTTTCTCGCCGCTGAACTGTATTCGATCGGCTGGGTGCTGCTTCTGGGACTGTATATGGCCTACAGCGCCGCGACGATAATCGCGGGCGATATCGACCGCGAGCGAATGGACATCCTGCTGTCGCTCCCAGTGTCTCGGGCGCGCGTACTCGGTGAGAAGTTCCTCGCGTTGCTCGTGCCAATCGTCGTGGTGAATGTCGTCTTACCCGTCGTCATCTACGCCGGGACGATCGCGATCGAGTACCCGATCGACCCGGTGAATCTTGCGGTCGTCCACCTGCTCGCGATCCCGTATCTGCTGGCCTGTGGCAGTATCGGGCTCGTGTTATCAGTGCTGACCAGCCGGTCGTCGATCGCCCAGCGCGGTGCGCTGGTCGCGGTCTTCGGGCTGTTCCTGTTCGAGTCGCTGACGACCATCGCCGACTACGAGCAGTTGGGCGCGATCGCACCGATGCGGTACTTCGACGCGACGGCGGTGCTCGTCGAGGGGAGCTACGACTGGGCCGGCGGCGCGATCCTGCTTGGAGGGACGGTCCTGCTAGTCGCGACAAGTGTGTGGAACTTCCGTCGGCGAGACATCAACTGATCGGGAGCGACAGCGTTCGGAGAGTGTGTGCCGGTCCCACACGCGGTACGCGCTTCGAAAGCGCTTTTAGGTACGGCAGTTCACTATCGGATACAGCCTGCGCGGGGTTGATGATGCTCCTAGCCATCTAGGATTTGCGTGTGCCGGTCTCGGCGCCGCCGGAGAAGTGGTCTCCGAAACGGCGGGGGAGCGCGAGCCCACGTGCAGGAGGTGACCAACAATGCCAGTATACGTCGATTTCGACGTCCCTGCCGATCTCGAAGCCGACGCCCTCGAGGCGCTCGAGGTCGCACGGGACACAGGCTCCGTCAAGAAAGGTACCAACGAGACAACCAAAGCCGTCGAGCGCGGCTCGGCCGAACTGATCTTCGTCGCCGAGGACGTCCAGCCCGAGGAGATCGTTATGCATCTCCCCGAGCTGGCCGACGAGAAGAACGTCCCGTTCGTCTTCGTCGCCCAGCAGGACGACCTCGGAGAGGCCGCCGGCCTGGAAGTCGGCAGCGCGGCCGCGGCAGTCGTTGACGCCGGCGACGCCGACAGCGATGTCGAAGACATCGCCGAGAAGCTCGAGGAGCTTCGGTGAGGTGAGCACGGATGAGTGCTGAGGAAACCGAAGACAGCGGATCCACGGCCGCCGAGGTCATCGAGGTCGTCGGCCGGACGGGGATGCACGGCGAGGCTATGCAGGTCAAGTGCCGCATCCGCGAAGGGGGAAACCAGGGCCGGATCATCACCCGGAACGTCCTGGGCCCGGTCCGGGACGGTGACGTGCTCCAGCTCCGGGAAACCGCCCGCGAAGCCGACGCAATCGGAGGCCAGTAAAATGCCACAGACACG
>JBEQBN010000066.1:0-6608 GCA_041639775.1 Halapricum sp. | reverse complement strand
TGTTGCGCCAGTCGACGCCGCTACCGTCCTGATCCTCCGCGGGGTCTTCGGTGACCGTGATCGTCGCGGGTCGCTGCTCGCCATCGACGATCCGGACGGCTTCCAGCTCGTCGTCTTCGTTGACGACAATGGCCGTCAGCGTCCCCTTCTCGGCGATTTTCGCTATTTCCCGAAGCACGGTGAACATCGGGTACTGGACGGCCGTGTTCTGTAGGACAGTCTCACGGTCTCCCTTGAAGCAGGCATACTCGACCAGTTCGGATTCGATCTCCTCTTCTTCCTCTTCAAGCGTCCCCCACTGTGGACCGCCCCCGCCTCGCGAGGGACCTGGGCCGTCCATCTCTTCGGGGTCCTCCTCGTAGACACGGTTTTCCGTGACACTCGCTTTCAATTGGGCCGTTGGCGTGTATTTGCTCATACTGCTGTCGGTCGCAACAGCACTCAGGATGAGCGTGTTATTCCGTCTGGTAATCTCTACGTCCTCGATCTCCTCGGGGAGATCCGGGTCTTCGAAGAACGAATAGACGTCCTCGAGTGGCAGTTCGAGTGTCGAATGAAGTCTGTGTACGCGACTGGTCATAGTTTGGGGGAAAGTGGCGGGTGCGTTCGGCTGCCCACGCTGGTTGTCACCTGTATGTACGGCACCGTCGCATATATGGCCTACCCTTCTGGACAGCACACTATAGCACGTCACATCTGGCGTTGTTCCACACGTGCCGGCCCCAAAGTGTGGCCGCTATGGCCGCTATCGATCGACTAGCAAAATCGGGCGAACGACAGCAGCATACACACTGATCTTAGCGACCGGTGTGGTCACAGCCGCTGGTTGACTTCCTCCCCGCGCTGAAGCGCGAGGCTTTCTCCTCGAGTATCCGTAATTCAGTCGTCTGCGGGTGCGCCGCCTTCCTGCTCGTACTGCTTTTTCGTGTGGGAGAGTTTTCCACCGTCGGCGAGGATCTCACGCTCGCGTTCGGAGGCATCGAGATAGCCGGTTGCCTCCCAGTCGTCGTTGACGCGGATGGTGAACTCCTCCTGGCCCGAGCGGACGGCTGTGTCGACGTCGTCGACAATCTCGATGTCGTCGCCCTGCTCGATCTGCTCGTAGGTGTCCTCGTCGATTTCTAGGGGGAGTAGACCGAAGTTGAACAGGTTCGCCTTGTGGATCCGGGCGAAACTCTGTGCGAGGACGCCTTCGACCCCGAGATACATCGGGCACAGCGCCGCGTGCTCTCGTGAGGAACCCTGCCCGTAGTTTTCGCCGGCGACGAGGAAACCGCCGTCGCTCTCCAGGGCGCGGTCGGCGAAGCTCTCGTCGACCCGCGAGAGAGTGAACTCCGAGAGTTTGGGGATGTTCGACCGGTACATCAGGATGTCTTGGGTCGCCGGGATGATGTGGTCGGTCGTGATGTTGTCGCCCATCTTCAGCAGGTTCGGGCCAGCCAGTGTCTCATCGAGCTCGTCTTTCAGCGGCACGTCGCCGATGTTCGGTCCCTTGACGAGTTCGTCGTCGACGGCCTCCTCCGGCGGGATGAGGTCGGCTTTCGAGCCGTCGTAGACGTCCGGCAACTCGAAGCCCGGCGCTTCCAGATCGCCGAGTTCCTCGGCCAGGTCGCGGGGATCGACGATCTCGCCTTTGATCGCCGCGGCGGCGGCGACTTCCGGCGAGCAGAGGTAGACGTTGTCGTCTTCCAGACCCGAACGCCCCTCGAAGTTACGGTTGAACGTCCGCAGGCTCACCGAATCGGAGGCCGGCACGTGGCCGATCCCGATACAGGCACCGCAGGTCGATTCGGAGAAGTTGACGCCGGCGGCCATCAGCTCGGAAGCCCAGCCGTCGCGAGCGAGCATCTCCGACGCCTGCTTGGAGCCGGGCGCGACGATCATCTCGGTCGTCTTGTTGACCTCGCGACCCTCGAGCATCTTCGCGGCCGGAAGGATGTCCTCGTAGCCGCCGTTGGTACAGGAGCCGATCATCACCTGCTCGACGTCTTGACCGGCGGCCTCCCGAACCGGGACGACGTTGTCCGGCATCGAGGGCTCGGCGATGAGCGGTTCCAGCTCCGAGAGATCGACGACGATCTCGTCGTGGTATTCGGCGTCCGGATCAGGGCCGATTTCCTCATAGTCCTCACCGCGGCCCAGCCGTTCGAGGTACTCCTCGGTCTTCTCGTCGGTCGGGAAGATCGAGGTCGTCGCACCCAGTTCCGTCCCCATGTTGGTGATCGTCGTCCGTTCGGGGACGCTCAGGGTCTCGACGCCCGGACCCGTATACTCCAGCACCTTGCCGACCCCGCCCTTGACCGAGAGCCGGCGCAGCAACTCGAGGATGACGTCCTTGGCGGTCGCCCACTCGGGGAGTTCGCCCTCTAGGCGGACGTTGACGATTTCGGGCATATCGATGTAGTAAGCCCCACCACCCATCGCGACCGAGACGTCCAGCCCGCCGGCCCCGATGGCCAACTCGCCGAGTCCGCCCGGCGTCGGCGTGTGCGAATCACTGCCCAGCATCGTCTTGCCCGGCGCCGCGAAGTTCTCCTTGTGGACGTTGTGACAGATCCCGTTGCCCGGCCGCGAGAAGTGCGCGCCGAACTTGCCCGCCGCCGATCGCAGGAAGCGGTGGTCGTCCGTGTTTTTAAAGTCGAATTGATAGGTCTGGTGGTCACAGTACTGCGCGGCCAGTTCCGTCTGGACTTCGTCCAGATCCAGCGCCTCGAACTGCAGCCACACCAGTGTCCCTGTCGTGTCCTGTGTGAGGACCTGATCGATCTCGATGCCGATCTCCTCGCCGGGCTCGAGTTCGCCCGCAACGAGATGATCGGAGAGGATTTTCTCCGTGAGCGTCTGTCCCATAACGTCTACGAGTGCGCCGCGGATCGACATAAATCCCGCGTGTTGCCGCGAAAACTGCCTCGATGCCGTCTTGCGGTTTCAACTGTGCGGTAGCGCGGAGTCCCCGTCCTCAAGGAGCAACGCAGTGAGCGGAGCGAACGAGTAGCGCAGTAGGGCGGGGAGGAGCGCGTCACGCACACACCAGCCAAACACCAACTATTAAGTAACCACAGTCCTTCTTTGAAAATGTGGCAGACGACGACTACTTGAGACGCACCGCGATAACGCGCCTCTCCGTGTCCCCTGAGCAGGCCGACTTGCTCGAAGACACGATTGACGAGTGGCGCACAGGTGCGAACATTGCCACGGACATCGGCTGGGAACACTACGAAACTCGAAAGCGGAAACTCCAGTCGCTCGCCTACGACGATGTTCGTGACCAGACACGTCTCGGGAGTCAGCACGCCATCCTCGCGTGCTTCCAAGCCGCACAAGCCCTGAAAGGCGTCGATGAACGTAAACAGCAGGGTCGTAACTACTCGAAACCCGATTTCACCGCCCCCACGGTGAAATACGATGCCAACACGATGACCCTGTTCGATGACAACACCGTCTCACTCGCCACCACCGACAGTCGAGTACGGTGCGAATTGGTACTGCCCGACGACGAAGACGGCTACCAGTATCAGTACTTCGACAGCGACGAGTGGAGGGTGGCAGAATCGACGCTGACAGTCCGTAATGGTGGATATTACTTACATCTCGGCTTCCGTAAGCCGAAACCCGATGCCAACGAGTCCCCCGCCGAGGACAGGACAGTTCTCGGGGTTGACCTCGGCATCGAAAACCTCGCCGTCACCAGCACCGCACACTTCGAGTCAGGCCAAGAACTCTTGCACGAACACCGCGAGTTCGAGCGCGTTCGTGGTGGTCTCCAAGAGACGGGCACTGAGTCCGCGCATCGCACGCTCGTCCAGCGGGATAACCGCGAAGAACGGTACAACCGTGACTACCTGCACAGGGTGTCGAATCGATTGCTCGCGGAGGCAGTCGCCTACGATTGCACGCACATCGCGTTCGAGGACTTGACGCATATCCGCGACTCGATGCCGAGCAAGCGCAAATTCCACCAGTGGGCACATGCCCAACTCGTCCAGTACGTCGAGTACAAGGCTGAAGCACTCGGCATCGAAGTTGTGTACGTTGACCCTGAGAATACGTCGAAGCGGTGTTGCGAGTGCGGTCATACGAGCGATGGCAACCGCACGGAACGGGATTTCTTCCAGTGTGAGAAGTGCGGTGCGACGGCGAATGCGGATTATAACGCGGCGAAGAACGTTGGATGGCGGTTTGTCCGTCGTGGGCTACAAGACTCACGACGGACGGGCGACAGTCAACTTGCCCTGAAGTCGGGGACTGTGAAGCCGAATCGAGGATTTGTCTCGTACTCTGTTACAGAGTCAGAGGCAGAGTCCACCGACAAGCCCCACCCTCAACGAGCGAACCCGTCAGGGTGAGCGAAGTAGGGTGGGGTAGTTGACTTCCCATCCACCTCCGACCGCCGCCGGGACTCATCCGCCTGCGACCGGCGGGAACAGACTGAGCGTCTCTCCACCGTGTAGCTCCGTCTCCAGCCCGTCGACGTGAACCACGTCTCTCCCGTCTCGCAACACGGTGATGTACTCTCTGAGAGTGCCGTCCTCGTCGTACAATTCAAGGTCGGGATATTCTCCCTTCAGCGCTGTGAGAGCACTCCCGACCGTCGAGACGTCTTCGTACTCCCGGACGATCGTCTTCTGGCCGACGACCTCCCGGAAGCTAGCGAAAAAGCGCAATGTCAGTTTCATACGCAAAGAGAGGAGCTCTGATAGTATAAATCTGGGAGCGGCCGCGAGTGGCGACGGTATTCTATTGAGTCGCTCGCCAGGATAGAAAGTGCTTTTGGTGGGCCTGCGCGAGGATCCGGTAATGAGCCTCAGCGACTCGGATCACGAGATCGTGACCGAGCACCTCGGTCGCGAGCCGACGCAGGCCGAAACAGCCCTGTTTGAAAATCTCTGGAGTGAACACTGCGCGTATCGCTCCTCGCGCCCGCTGCTCGGCGCGTTCGAGACCGACGGCGAGGACGTCGTCATCCCTCCTGGCGACGACGCCGGTGTCGTGGCACTCGATGAGGACACCTACATCGCAATGGGCATCGAGAGCCACAACCATCCCAGCTACGTCGACCCGTTCGACGGCGCGGCCACGGGTGTCGGTGGGATCGTCCGGGACATCCTCTCGATGGGCGCCTATCCCATCGCACTGACCGACAGCCTCTATTTTGGCCCGTTCGAGGACGAACACCCTCGCTATCTCTTTGAGGGCGTCGTCGAGGGTATCTCCCACTACGGTAACAGCATCGGCGTCCCAACCGTCTCCGGCAGCGTCGCCTTCCACGACGACTATGAAGGCAATCCCTTAGTCAACGTCGCCTGTGTCGGGCTGACCGACGCCGATCGGCTCGTGACTGCCGAGGCCCAACGGGCAGGCAACAAGCTCGTCCTCGTCGGCAGGGAGACCGGCCGGGACGGTATGGGCGGAGCTTCCTTCGCCAGCGAGGACCTCGCGGAGGACGCCGAGACCGAGGATCGCCCCGCGGTGCAGGTCGGCGACCCCTACAGCGAGAAACTGCTGATCGAGTGCAACGAGCAACTGCTCGACGAGGATCTGATCGAATCGGCCCGCGACCTCGGTGCGGCCGGACTGGGCGGGGCGTCCTCAGAACTGGTCGCGAAGGGGAACCTCGGTGCCGAGATCGAACTCTCGAAGGTCCACCAGCGCGAGCCCGGGATGAACGGGACCGAGATCCTCCTCTCCGAATCCCAGGAGCGTATGGTCTACGAGATCGAGCCCGAAAACGTCGACCGCGTCGGCGAGATCGCCGAGCGCTACGACCTGCAGGCCTCGGTCATCGGCGAGACGACCGACGACGGGATCTACCACTGTACCTTCGAAGGGGAAACCGTCGTCGATGCCGACGCGGAGTTCCTCGGCGAGGGCGCGCCGATGAACGACCTCGAGTACGTCCAGCCCGACCAGCCCGAGCGTGACCTGCCGGAGTTCGATCTCGAAACGGCCTTCGAGACCGTCGTCGGGTCGCCCAACACTGCGAGCAAGCGCTGGGTCTACCGCCAGTACGACCACGAGGTGCAGGTCCGGACGGCGACGCCCCCGGGCGACGACGCGGCGCTGCTGGCCATCAGGGAGGCGGAGCAGGGCCTGGCGATCTCGGCTGGCGCGGATCCCAACTGGACCAGCGCCGCTCCTTACGAGGGGGCCCGAGCGGTCGGGCTGGAAAACGCGACCAACATCGCCGCCAAAGGCGCGACGCCGCTGGCCGCGGTGGACTGTCTCAACGGCGGCAACCCCGAGAAACCCGACGTCTACGGGAACTTCAAGGCTATTGTCGACGGACTCGCTGACGCCTGCAAAGCGGTCGACGTGCCCGTTATCGGCGGGAACGTCTCGCTGTACAACGATTCTGTCGAGGGGCCAATCCCGCCGACGCCGACGCTGACGATGGTCGGGACGAAAGACGGCTACGACGCCCCGTCGATGGCCCTCTCCGGGGAGGGGACGCTGCTGCTGGTCGGCGGGACCGACGACGAGTCCGCGCTGGGTGGCTCCGAATTGCTCGCCCGACTTGGCGGAAGCGATCGCTTCCCGGAACTGCCCGAGTCGCCGGGTGCGTTGATCGAGACAATTGCCGAGATCGCCGACTTCGAGAGTACGCTGGC
>JBEQBN010000065.1:0-6630 GCA_041639775.1 Halapricum sp. | reverse complement strand
CGTCTTCAACGGCACGCTCGACCTCGTCGACGACGTGCTCGGTGCCGCCGCGCAGGACCAGTGTGACGGCCTTGGCGTCCTCGACATCCTCGACAAAGATGCGCTCGTCGCCAGCGATCTCCTTCTGGGAGACCGAGCCCGCGAAGCCGAGATCGTCTTCGGTGATGTCGTCAATGTTGGAGACGATCCGGGCACCGGTCGAACGCGAGAGCGCCTTGATGTCGGATTTCTTGGCGCGACGGACCGCGAGGATACCCTCCTGGGCGAGGTAGTGCTGGGCCATATCGTCGATGCCCTTCTGACAGAAGACGACGTCGGCACCAGCGTCGGCCAGCTTGTCGACCATCTCTTGGAGCTGCTGTTCCTCCTGATCGAGGAACTCCTGTAGCTGGTCCGGATCCGAGACGTTGACCTCGGTGTCGAGTTCAGTCTCTTTGACCTCGATTGCAGTGTCCAGCAGGGCCACATCGGCGTCCTCGACGCTGTAGGGCATATTCTCGTGGACGCGCTCTTTGTCCACGATGACGCCCTCAACGAGTTCGGATTCCTCGATCGAGCCGCCGACGACCGTCTCGACGTCGACGTTGTCCGTGTCAACACCTTCCTCGTCAGCCACGGACTGAACGGCGTTGACGAGTAGCTCTGCGAGTGTATCCTTCGCGGATTCAGCGCCCTTGCCAGTCATCGCGGTCTCGGCGATAGACGCGAGGATTTCGGTATCGTCCTCGTCGACCTCGATGGCCATATCTTCGAGAATTTCCTTGGCCTTCTCGGAGGCTTGACGATACCCTTGGGCGAGGACCGTCGCGTGGATGTCCTGGTCGAGCAGGTCCTCTGCCTTCGTCAGCAGTTCACCGCCGATGACGACGGACGTGGTCGTGCCGTCGCCCACTTCGTCTTCCTGGGTCTGGGCGACCTCAACCATCATATTCGCGGCAGGATGCTCGATGTCCATCTCATCAAGGATGGTCACGCCGTCGTTCGTGACGACGACGTCGCCCGTGTCCGACACGAGCATCTTGTCCATCCCTTTCGGACCGAGAGTGGTCCGAACGGATTCGGCAACGGCCTTTCCTGCCGTAATGTTCATGGACTGTGCGTCTTTTCCGGATGTCCGCTGAGACTCCTCGGAGAGTACGATGAGGGGCTGGTTACCCATCTGCTGAGCCATAGTCAAGCGTGGATTGAATGTGATTCTATATAAACCTTTCTTTGGCGTCCGAAGATCAACATCACCGAGCCCAGAAGCGAGGGTATGTGAACAGTTACCGATGTGGTCTATAAATACTCAGAGAACGCCTCGTTCCTCGAGAGCGACCTGCAGTTCAGGCATCGAGGAGACGACAACATCACAGGCGTCCTCGACGGCCGGTTTCGGGTCGAACCCGACCGCGAGGCCGGCGGCTTCAAGCATCGGCAGGTCGTTCGCGCCGTCGCCGACCGCGACCGTGTCCGAAACGTCGAGTTCGAGATCGGTCGCGGTAGATTCCAAGGCGGTGTCTTTCGTCCCCTCAATAAGGGGGCCTTCGACCTCGCCAGAGAGAACACCACCATCGACCGGCAGCCGATTAGCGACGACCGAATCGACTTCGACGCCGGCTGATTCGAGGGCTGCCTCGACACCGCGCTCGAAGCCACCAGTGAGTACAGCAGTGTGGACCCCGGCGCTGTTGAGCGCGTCGATGACTTCGGGAGCACCTTCTCGAAGCTGAACCTCCCGAAACGCTGCCTGTGTGTCCGCCACAGCAAGTCCCTCTAAGAGTGCACAGCGTTGGCGGAGGCTCTCAGCGTAATCGATCTCATCGTTCATCGCACGTTCGGTGATCTCGTCGATCTCGTCGGCGACGCCACACTGCTCGCCAAGCAAAACGACCATTTCCGAGTCCGAGAGTGTGCCGTCGAAATCAAAGGCAACGAGCATACCCGCGCTTCGGTGTGGGGGTTGACAAAGTCCCCGGTTCAGGCTGGTAGCGATAATAGTTCGAAATGACCGGCCACCACGAGACACTGAGGACAAGAGGGAAACCACCGGTATGGGGCCTGCCAGGATGGCCATACACAAAAGGGCCCAGAAGAAACAGGCACGTGGATGGCGAACGTAGTGGTTCGGACGGCACGACCGGCCGACGCCAGGCCGATCCTGGCGGTGAAGCAGGCCGCAATCACTGAACTGTCCGCAGGCGCGTACACCCGCGAACAGATCAAAGCCTGGACGCCAAGTGACGACGCGCTCACAGAATATCAAGAAGCGACAGAGACCGCTATGTTCCAGATCCTCGTGGCTTGTGACGCCGAGCAGGTCGTGGGCTATGGGGTTCTCAATGCCGAGGAAAATCGGATTGAAGCACTCTTCGTCCATCCTGCTTGGGCTCGATGCGGCGTCGGCACGCGGCTACTCGGGCAGCTCGAAGCGAGCGCGACGCTGGTCGGCTGCCGAGAACTGACGGTGGTCTCCTCACGCAACGCCGTGGAATTCTATCAAACGCGCGGGTACGAGCGAGCAGGAGTCCGGTCGCGTGGAATGGGCGATGTAGAACTAGAATTTGTCGTGCTGTCAAAGCAGATCGCCCAATGAGATAAATTATTGTACGTTTGTTACCGATTGCCCGCGAGATATGAAACACTTTGTGTACCCAGTGTAGTAAATCAGTACAAGATGAGGGTGGATGGGTCACTGTTTTGAGGAGCTGTTATCAAGATCGATAATTTGGCCGTAACATTTTTTACAAACGACTCCTCAGGTACTGGTAGTGGCACCGCCCCACCGGTGCCATGATCCTTTCCCCCACCCCCCCACCCCCACCCACCTACTTTCGGAGACCTAGTTCAGTAGTCCCATCTATCGACCCTCGGTGTTCAAACTAGGTGGCGAGGCGGATGCCGCGGGGCTTGCCCCCGTGGTTGTTGATTGCAGGGAGAAAGTCAATCAACTGTTGGGCGTGAGTGTCGCCGGACCGTCTGTGGCCGTCAGTCAGGAGGTTGAACTGCAGGCACCAACAGCCGTTGAACCACCGGATCGTCCGAATGTGAACAAGCAATCTACCGTCGCCTTTCGTGGTACGAATTAACAAACCAATAAGCATATATGCTGTCGTGTTATACAGTATCACGCATGGCCTCAGCACCGAGCGATGATATGTTCGATGAGTTCCTGTCGCAGCGTGGCCACGATATAGAAGCCTCCGGCTGGGAAGACAGCTACAACAAAAAGCAGTGCCCCGAATGTGGCGGGCTCCACGACAACGACGCGGTAAAGTGTACAATCTGTGGCTGGTCGCCGGCTCGGTGACACGCGCAACCCACTACTCCCGATTGGGAACTACTATCCAGCGACAACCGTCCGATTGACAGGCTGGGTCGGTTCGACTCTGGCCTATATAAATCATACTAAGTTATCGATTACAGTCCCAACTTCCGTGTCAGTAACTAACACACAAATGCTGCGAATAGCCGTGTGATCGACGCCGTTCGTCGGGTCAGCGTGACGTGAGAGAGATCGTGCGAACAGTCTCGAACCCACACATTTATATAGAATCACATTCAATCCTCGACCGAATATGAGTCAGCGAATGCAGGGCCAGCCGATGGTGATTCTGGGCGAAGATTCCCAGCGAATGCAGGACAAGGACGCACAGAGTCACAATATTTCTGCGGCCCGAGCGGTAGCAGAGTCAGTACGTTCGACGCTCGGTCCGAAGGGAATGGACAAGATGCTCGTCTCCTCGATGGGGGATGTGACGGTCACGAACGACGGCGTGACCATCCTCCGTGAGATGGACATCGACAATCCGACCGCGGAGATGATCGTCGAGGTCGCCGAGACACAGGAAGACGAGGCCGGCGACGGCACGACCTCTGCGGTGTCGATTTCGGGTGAACTGCTGAAAAACGCAGAAGAGTTGCTCGAGCAGGACATCCATCCCTCGACGATCATCAAGGGCTTCGATATGGCTGCCAAAGAAGCTCGGAGCCAGATCGAGGATATCGCTGAGGAGGTCAGTATCGAGGACACGGAAATCCTCAAGCAGGTCGCCGAGACAGCAATGACCGGCAAAGGTGCCGAACAGAACAAGGACCTGCTGGGTCAGCTGATCGTCGACGCTGTCGAGAACGTCACCGTTGCGGCCGAGGACGGTTCCTCAGTGGTCGATCTGGAATTCCTCAACATCACAACCGAAGCTAGCGGGACCGCGGCCGATTCGGAGCTCATCGAAGGCGTGCTGGTGCAGGAAGACCCTGCACACGAAGATATGCCGACTGACTTCGAGGGCGCCAACGTTCTGCTGATGGATACCGCCTTGGAGATCGACGAAACCAACGCGGACGCCCAACTGAGTGTCGACGATCCCTCCCAGCTCCAGCAGTTCGTCGAGCAGGAGGAACAGCAGCTCAAGGAGATGGTCGAAGACATCAAGGCGACTGGCGCCGACGTGGTCTTCTGTCAGAAGAACATCGACGATATGGTCCAGCACCTACTGGCCAAGGAGGGTATCCTCGCGGTCAAACGAGCCAAGAAATCCGACATCGAGTTTATGCGTGAGGCCGTCGAGGCGCGGATCGTCTCCGATCTCGACAGCGCTACTGCCGAAGACCTCGGTGTTGGTGACATCACCTACGAGGCTGACAACGAGTGGTTCGTCGTCGAGGGTGAGGACGCACACGGCGTGACGCTGTTGGTACGCGGGTCGACCGACCACGTCGTCGACGAACTCGAGCGCGGCGTCAACGACGCCCTGGACGTTGTCTCCGCGGCAGTCGCGGACGGACTCGTCCTGGCCGGTGGCGGTGCAGTCGAGGTCGAACTCGCTCGGCGACTGCGAGATTACGCTGATAGCATCAGTGGCCGCGAGCAGCTCGCCGTCGAGGCGTTTGCTGACTCGCTGGAGTTGATCCCGCGTGTCCTTGCGGGGAACGCCGGTCTCGATTCGATCGATACGCTGGTTGAGGTCCGCGCCGCTCACGAGGACGGCGAACAGAACGCTGGACTGAACGTCTTCACCGGCGACATCGAGGACACCTATGAGGCAGGCGTCGTCGAGACAGCCCACGCCAAGTCCCAGGCGCTGTCATCGGCTGCTGAAGCCGCCAATCTCGTGCTGAAGATCGACGATATCATTGCTGCCGGCGACCTCTCGACGTCCGGCGGCGACGAGGAAGGCGCTGGCGGCGCCGGCGGTATGGGTGGTATGGGCGGTATGGGCGGCGGTATGGGCGGTATGATGTAGGAACCGCCACGTTTTACACCAGAGTGGTCCGCCACGAGCTGATCAGCCCGTGTGCGAGACTCACGGCGCAAAAAGTCGGAACAAGGCCAATCGCTTCGCAACCGCTTTTGTTGAATCTGATCGTTCGATTTTGACCGTCACGTACTTTACATTCCAGTCCGAAGGGCGCGTTCGATGGAGTATCTGGAGCGTCGTCGGTCGATGGTCGCCGATCGCCTGGAGGCGGTCGTCGAGCGAGTCGAGCCGGACACACTCGGCGAGCAACTCGAAGACGTCGTACTCGCCGGCGGCAAGCGCGTTCGGCCGATCGTGACTGTGCTGGTCTGTGAGACGTTGGGCGGCGACGCCGAGGACGCCCTGGATTTCGCGGTCGGGATCGAACTCGTGCACAACGCCTCGCTGGTGATTGATGACATCATCGACGAGTCCGATCTCCGGCGCGGATCTGACAGTGCCTGGGCGGCATTTGGACACGGATCCGCGATCATCGCCAGCGACGGGCTTCTGGGCGAGGCGTTCGAACTCTTCTCCAGCGACGAGCGGGCGATGCGGACCGTCTCCGAGGCGATGGTCGAACTCGGCGAGGGCGAGGCCTCGGAACTGGTCGCCCAGCCCACCTCAGAGGAAGAGTATATGCGGCTGGCCCGACGGAAGACCGGCGCGCTCTTTCGGGCAGCAGCCGAGTTGGGCGCGATCGCCGCCGACGCCGATCCCTATGCTGTCGAGGCCGTCGGCGACTACGCCGAGCGCGTGGGCGTGGCCTTCCAGATGCGCGACGACGTGCTGGACGCGACCGCCGACGCGGAGAAGCTGGGCAAGCCCGCCGGCCAGGACGCCGCTATGGAGCGACCCTCGCTGGTCGAGGTGACGCAACTGACGCCCGAGGAAGCCAACGAGCGCGCTCGCAAGCAGTCCGACGCCGCTTTAGAGTCGCTCTCAACGGTCGATACCGAGACCGAAGAGTCACTTGCATATCTCGAGGATCTGGCGAAGTTTGTCGTCGTCCGTGAGCGGTAGCGAGACGCGACTGCAAGGAGCGTCTCGAATAACGAACGACGAAGCCGTGAGCAGCGAGGACGAGCGCAGCGAGTCCTCGAACGGAGCGAGCGGTGACGAAGGAACCGCGAGTAGCGATAGCGACCGTAGGGACTGTCGAATAGCGAACGGCGAAGCCGTGAGCAGCGAGGACGAGCACAGCGAGTCCTCAAAACAGCAAGCCAGAACACAGGTCGCAATCCTTACCACCCGCTGTAGCCAAATCTGGCCCAATGAGAGTTATCGGAACCGTCGGATTGCCGGGCAGCGGCAAGAGCGAGGCCGCCGCGGTCGCCCGCGATCTCGACATCCCAGTGGTCACGATGGGCGACGTCATCCGCCAGGCGTGTCGCGACCGGGGGCTGGACCC
>JBEQBN010000064.1:0-6636 GCA_041639775.1 Halapricum sp. | reverse complement strand
CCGCTCGGCTCGAACCTCAAGTTGATCGCCGAGCTCGCCGAGCAACGCTAGCGCAAACCCGAGCCCGCGCTGGACGCTGGGGTCATTGAGCGTTCGGAGTAGTCCGATCATACCGACACCATCCGGTGGATCAGTTGGGTCTGATGCTGTCTCACTGAGCGCTGCAGTGAGCACTTCTAGATTACGTAGTGCTGCCGGTTCACCTGCCGCTGTGTCAAACAGCTCGCCGGCCCGGACCGTTGCTCGTGTCGTCGATTTGATCATATCGTCGTCGATGGCCTCGGACGCCAGCGAGATGATTTTTGCCAGTTGGGCCAGATCGTCGATCGTTCCTGTCTCTTCGAGTTCGGAGAGTGTTTCGAGCACGTTCTCGATCGATTCTTCAGTTCCCTCAGCGGCGGGTTTAGTGTCACTCATTTATTGTCACCTCAGGCTAGTCCTCGCGCTGTCAGCCAGTACATTTCGTTGTACGCCATCTTCGCCCAGTGGATGAACTCGGTCTGATCGCGCACGACTGGGTCGGTGTCGTAATCGAACTTAATGTGTGATCCCTCGTCCATCCCTGCTTCTAAGAAACAGATCGCGTCGCCATCGAACTCGGCCGTCGGCACGTGTCCGCGTACGTATGCAGCGATGCGATCGACGACTGTCCCCGCCGCGTAGTGAGCGACGCTACCGGCCTTGCTGGTCGGCAGGTCCGCTACGTCTCCAATCCCGAACACGTCCTCGGCGTGTTCGGATTCGAGCGTGTGTTTGTCGATTTCCATCCAACGGTCACCCAGTCCGGCACCCGAGATGAGTGAGGACGGCTCGAACTCCGGAATGCCGACCAGAAGGTCATACTCGAGTCGCTCGCCGTCTTCCGTTTCGATGTGTCCAGCATCGCTGTCGACTGTCTGTGGACGGAAGTCGACGTGTGTGTTGATGTTGCGGTCAGCAAAACGTGGCTCCATCCACTCGTGGACTGCATCGAGTGCGTGCAGCTGCGACTGCGGGTAGGTGTACGTGATGTTGATGTCATTTCGCTTTCCGTACTTGCGAAAGCGCGCATCGGCGAGCATCGTGAACTCCACCGGCGCGGCCGGACAAACGTGAGGCTGTCCGATTACTGATAGGACGAGATGGCCCGACTCGAAGTCCGTAAGCTCGTCACGGAGCGCTGTCGCCGCTGTGCCGTCATAGAAGTGGTGGCCGTCCTGATCCGCCTGCAAGCCAGGTGTATCTTCAGGCCGGGGGGTCGCTCCAGTTGCGACGACCAGGTAATCGTATCCCATTGTCTCGCCGTCCGTGAGTGTCAGGTTCTTATTACTTGGATCGATATCAGTCACGCGATCGTACACCAGCCCCACTCGACGGTCGACTAAGTCAGCCAACGGTCGGGACGCGTCTTCCGGTTCGCTGTCCCCGAATGGAACATAAAAGAACGTCGGCTTGTACACATGGTTCGGATTGTCGGTCACGATCGTCACATCGACTGTCTCAGACGCTATCTCTCGAGAGAGTTTCTTGACAAGTCGGTTTGCGGTCACGGTCCCACCAACGCCGCCGCCAACGATGACGACTCGATCAGTCATCCCTATTCACCCCCAGATAGACCCCAGTCTGTGTCCTGTCCGGGCGTGTGGCGTCGTCAGTTGATTGGTATTCGTCTGTCATTGTGGATTTGTTGTGTGGTCACGTAGCACTCGTTGCGACACCGACGCGGACAACATCGGCCGTGGTCGATATCCTGCGTGTGACGCTCATATCGGTGGTGTCGGTTCGCCGATGTACTGCGAGATATACATCGATATCTATAGACATATAATTTCGCCCGCCTGATACAGTATTGGAGTCTCCCCGGTCGCGACGACCCCCGTTGCTTATACGCGCTGGTCAGCAACAGCGGATATGAGTCTCGGGCTCGATCAAACGCAACTCGACCGCTACTCCCGCCACGTCATCCTCGACGACATCGGTCCGGAGGGACAGGCTGCGCTGTTGGATAGCGCGGTCCTCGTCGTCGGGGCCGGCGGGTTGGGGTCGCCGATAATCCAGTATCTCGCGGCCGCCGGTATCGGGCGACTCGGCATCGCGGACGACGATGTCGTCGAGCGGAGTAACCTCCAGCGGCAGGTCATCCACGGTGAGTCCGACATCGGCCAGCCAAAAGTCGACAGTGCAGCCGAATTCGTTGCCGAGTTGAACCCCGATGTGACCGTCCGGACACACGACAGACGTGTCAGTCCGGACAATGTGACGGAACTGATCGGGGACTACGACGTCGTCGTCGACGCGACTGACAACTTCCAGGCTCGATTTCTCCTCAATGACGCCTGTGTGTTGACGGATACGCCGCTGTCACACGGTGCAGTCTACCGCTTCGAGGGACAGGTCACGACCTTCGAACGCGAGGCGGACTCGCCTTGTTATCGCTGTCTGTTTCCCGAAGCTCCGCCCGAGGGCGCCATCCCGGATTGTACGACCGCTGGTGTCCTGGGCGTCGTCCCGGGCCTGATCGGGACGATCCAGGCGACCGAAGTGATCAAACTCCTGCTCGGACACGGTGACTCCCTCGAAGGCCGTCTGTGGAGTTTCGACGCCGCCGCGATGGACGTAGAGACGGTCCCAATCCGTCGAAACCCGGATTGCCCGGTCTGTGGCGACGACCCTGTGGTCACAACCGTCGACGACGTCGACTACGCTGACCGGTGCCGGATCGCGAGCCAATATCAATAACGATAATTTAGCGCTGAGATTTATACGCTCGTCAGTCTCTTTTTCGGGTATATCCGCGATGAGAGTCCGACAGCTATCACAGCCGAAATTTGACATCGACTTGCCCGGGTACGTCGGGTTAGTGGTTGCGCTTGTCGCCGTCTGGGGAGTCGGCGATGCGGTCTCGACGCTGTGGGCGATCGAAGCGACGGGTTCGGTCAGCGGCGAGGCCAATCCCTGGATCCACGCGGTGTTGGCGTATGACCCGGCACTGTTGGTCGTCGTCAAGACTGCTGTGGTCGCGATCGCCGGCGGTCTCCTGCTTTCTCAGCGCGCGTTTATCGAAAGCGTGCCCGGGTGGCGTCTCTGGTTCGGCTCGCTGCTCGCGGTCGGTTCGATCATCGTCGTCGGAAACGTCTATGTCGGGCTCGCCGCCGTCGTGTGATTACTCGAGTGTGACGGCCACATCGCTGGGCGGACGTGGAAATTCCTCGGGATGGAGCACTCCAGCTAGATATTCGGCCGTTTCGATCAGCCGCGGTCCCGGCCGGTTGACGTAGTGGTGTCCGTCAAACGCGTACACGCGACTCTCCTGTACGGCAGTCAACTCGTCCCAGCCAGGGCGGTCGGTAAGCTCGTTTCGGTTCGCGAGGGTCTCCTCGATAGCGTACCCACACGGGGCGGCGATCAACACGTCCGGATCGGCTTCGCGGATTTCCTCCCACTCGCGGGGTCGTGACCGATCGCCAGGGTCGGCCAGTGGATACGCGCCGCCGGCGGCCTCGATGAGTTCAGGCACCCAGTGGCCGGCAACCATAACAGGGTCTATCCAGTCGAGCACGGCGACTGTCGGCTTCGGCTCGGTCGTCTGTGAGCGGTTGCGGATCGCGGCGATCCGATCGTTCCACGCCGAGACGCGCTCGATTGCTGCCGATTCAGTGTCGGTCGCGCGCCCGATCCGCCGAACGTCCGCATAGAGGTCCGCCAGTGAATGTGGGTCTGTCGTCAGTACGTCCGTCTCCAGTCCGAGGTCGTCGATCACCGCTGCCACCTGTATCTCGTCGACGGCACAGACATCACAGATTCCCTGTGTGATCGCCAGGTCCGGATCGAGGTCGGCCAGCAGGCCCGTATCGATCTCGTAGACGCCGCCGTTTTCCTCGGCTGCCGCGACCTGGGCGTTGATCTCGGCGCTGTCGGCGGCCTCGTCGATTCGGGACCGCTCGACGGCGGGGATCGATTCGGCAGCCGGTGGGTAGTCACACGCACTGGAGACGCCGACAGGTTCGACGCCCAGTGTGAAACAGATCTCCGTAGCCGAGGGCAACAGCGACACGACGCGCATACACGCAGTTCGGGTCCCGGGGGCAAAACGTCGCCGCTAGAAGGGTAGTCGATCGCGAAGCCAACTCAGCGATGAGTCGTCGTCTTGGTGTTCGGGCCCGACGACGCGTTCGTCGGGGACGACGACCGTCCGCTCGTCGTCCTCGTCAGCGGAGATCAGGCCGTCAGCCTTGAGTTCGGCCAGCGCCGTCTCCAAGTCGTCAATCTCTAAGTCGACGTGCGAGCGCAGTTCGAAGACCGTCATCCCGTCTTCGGCCCTGTCGGCGAGGGCATCAAGCACCGCGACTTCGTCGTCGTCGCGGTCGCGGTACTGCGGCTTGGCTTGCATACGCGTTCGTTCGGCCGCGATTCTCTTACACTTGTCCCCCAAGCAGTACGCTTATGGTCCGAAGGCGGCCACGTAGTGACAATGAGTATCAAGTGTTCGCTGTTCGGCCACTCCTTTGACGAGTCCAGCGTCGAGCGTGAGCGCGAAGAACAGGGAAGCGAGGTGGTCATCACTATTCGGGAAGTCCAGACCTGCACTCGTTGTGGTGAGACGCGTGTCGTCTCCGAGAACAAGGAGGTGACGACGCTCGAAACGCCCGACGATGTGGGTACGGAGCCCCCGGAAGACGCTGTCGACACGGAGACGGGCGAGTCGTCCCCACCGGACACGGCCGGACCCACCCAGCCGGAGGCAGCCACGGAGAGTCCACAGCCCGAGACGAGGTCGGCGTCCTCCAGCGCGACAGACGGCACGACCACGGACCAATCGAGCGATACAATCGAGACTGAGCCGGCAGAGTCCACACCGACAACCGTCACCCCGGATCCGGGCCCGAACACTCCGGGCACGTCAGATATCGACGACGAACCGCCGGTCACCGACGATGCCGAGATTCTCGATGACGATTCCGAGACGCCCGACAGGAAGCCAGGAGAGTGGCCACAGGAAGCCGACGAATCCGAGTCACAACCCGACGCCGACATCCTCACTGAGACCGAACCGGATTCGGAGGGGGGTGAGCAGACCGACGCCGAGTTCGTCGCCGACGAGGGCGAGACCCAGACCAACGAGTGGCCTTCCGAAGACGAGATTGACGCCGCGAGCGAACCGGAAGCTGCTGGTCCAGGCGCTGTCACAGCACCGGACGGGTCGTACGTCTGTCGGGAGTGTGGCTTCTCGACGCCGGTCGAGGAATCCTCGCTGCGTGAGGGTGATTTCTGTCCGGAGTGTCATCGCGGGACGCTCGTCCACACCCAGAACAGCAACTAGAACGCGAAAAGGGTATACCGTCCCCCGGCTAACGGCCGTTTATGCGAGAATACAAGATGCGGCGCGGCGAGTACCTCTCCGACCGCATCCCGGATATGGAAGCGACCATCGAGGAGTATTTCGGCCCCATCACCGGAACGGATGAGTACAAGGACACCGAGCTGTACGTCGTCGAGGACCCCGACAACGCGGTGTTCAACCGTGTCGTCGCCGGGACTGTCGAGTACGGCAGCAAGAAAGACAAGCTCGCGCTGGACATCGACGAGCGCCCCGCCGAAGAAGTCATCGCCTCCGGCGACGTCGAAGCCGCCGAGGAAGCCGTCTCGCTGAAAAACGAGTTCCTGCTCGAGGCGACCGGGCGCGACGCCAAGGCCCGTCGCGACTCGATGAAACGCTCCGTCGAGGACGAACCTGACGGCGTCGACGACGTCTGATCGGACTGTATCGAACCACTCCCACAGGTCAGGGTTGTGGCGGCTTGCCGTCGTAGGCGTCCAAGTCGTTGTAGAAGTTCAGGAGTCCGAACTGTAGCTTCTCCGGTCCGACGTCGATCATCTCCGCGCGCTCTTCGGCCGGGAAGGTCTTGCGGACGGCGTACCCCTGCATCTCTACTTCGCCGCTGCGAGTGTAGCGCTTGTCCACGAGCACCCGCGCTCCGAAGTCGGTCGGCGAGCGCACGACCCGTCCCAGCGCCTGGCGGGTCTTTCGGACGGTCGGGATCTCGACGGCGTAGCGCCAGCCGGCGTCCTCGGCGTCGCTACCGCCGAAGGCCGCTCCGTAGGCGTCCTGGACAGCGTCCATTCGTTCGTCTAAATGCGGATAGGGGACGCCCACGACCACGACCGTCCGGGCGTCGTCGCCGTCGTAGCTGACGCCTTCGGTGAGC
The DNA here is from genome assembly GCA_041639775.1 of Halapricum sp. GTDB lineage: Archaea > Halobacteriota > Halobacteria > Halobacteriales > Haloarculaceae > Halapricum. Next base: position 451 of record JBEQBN010000064.1, on the reverse strand, counting down.
GTTCCCCACAGCGAGGAAAAGAGGACACCGTCGTCACCGTCGGTGAACTCCTCGCGCAACTCCTGTGCGGATACCCCTGGCTCGTCGAGATACCGTTTCCCGTCGGTCTCGACGCGGTGGTAGTACCGCTCGGCCTCGGCGTAACTCGGGAAGAAGGCGAGCGTGTTTCCCGGCGTGAATTTGATGGCGTCCTCCAAGACGCCCGTGATCGTGTCCTGCGTGGACGGATCGTCACGCTCGCTGGCAAACAGCGCAGGCGCCTCGACGGCGTAGGTCCGGCGTCGCTCCTCGGGGAACTGCGCGCCGTAGGCCATCGTCTCCGGATCCTCAAGTCCGAGCACGTCCTCGGTCACCTCGAACGGTCGCAGCGTCGCGCTCATCAGCACCGCTGCGTGCAGATCATCGAACAGCGAGCGAGTCACGCGCTCGGGGATACAGGTGTACAACTCGG
>JBEQBN010000063.1:0-6653 GCA_041639775.1 Halapricum sp. | reverse complement strand
CCCGCGAACGGTGATCGTAACTGCGTCAGTGTCGGTCTTGCCCTGGCCATCGTCGACGGTCACTTCAAAGGTCAAGTCCGTGTCTGTCTCAACCTCCGGGGTCGCGAAAGCCGCTTCCACGGTGTCAGCATCGGTGAGTTCGACCTCGGGTCCGGCAGTCTGTTCCCACTGATAGGAGAGCGTTCCGCCGTTGGGGTCCTCGGAGTCGACCGCCTGCAAGGAGACTGTCTGGCCCGGATCAGCGGTCATATCTTCTCCGGCGTCGGCGATCGGCGCGTCGTTTGCTGACTGTGGGATGACCGTTGCCGTCGTTGTCGCGGTCGCCGACACGCCGTCTTCGTTGGTAACAGTGACCTGAAACTCTAGAGTCGTCTCCGTGTCGACGTCCGGTGCGGTGAAGGTTGGCTCTGCAGTGTCTGTCCCGTTAAACTCCGGGACGTCCGGGCCGTTGACCTGCTCCCAGTGGAAACTCAGTTCCTGCCCGTCTGGATCGGAGGACCCGGACGCGTCTAGCGGACCTGCAACAGTTCCAAACACTTCCGGCCCGGGCGCAGCGACCGCTTCTGGGGGAGTCGTCGTTTCACCGCTGATCAACGACTCGACATCATACAGCGGGATCGTCGCCGGTGAACCTGGGCCATAGGAGAGGGCACTTTCCTGATCGACAACACCTTCGGGACCGACCAGATCCATCACTCGCGGCGCGCTCTTGATGGCGTCAGGATCGACACCGCCAATAGTCCAGTCACTATTACTCTCGGCGAAGTCCTGACGTATGCGACTATATGTAGTACCGTCGTGACTGAACATCAGGATCGCCGCTTTCATTTGGCTGATGTCATCGGTCGCGAATGGCTCTTTCGGCAGGCGAAAACTGATTGTCCTCGCGTTTGGATCAGCAGACGTGTCTAGCCCCTCTATGAGCGAGTCCTCGTTCGCGTTTTCGACTATCTGGAATCCCCCGTCCACGTGTACGCGATAATGATATTGCTCACTGAACGACGAGGTTACCCCAATACGCCCCTCAGTTGTAGCAGGTGCGTTATCGGCGTTTGGATCCTGGAAGTACAGTTGCAACGCCTGGGGACTGAACCCGGCGTCGAGCCCCCACGGGTTCTCGACCGGGCCGTTGATGTGCACCGTAAAGTCCCAGCTGTCACTGCGTGATTCGATGTCGACTTGGGTGACGTCGAAACACCCATCGGGTAGCTGGTCAGTTGCCGGATACGTGTACGTACCCGGTCCGTTATCGTCACCCGTCGGATCGTCGATCGTAGCTGTTCCATCAGTCTGGGCCAAGACGGATTCGGCCCCGACAGACTGGACGCCCAAAACGGACGCGACGCCGACACTTGAGACACTGCTGAGATACTGTCTCCGTCGCATATGTAGCTATGTAATTGACTATTATGAAAAGGTTATTGATATAGTTCACCACGGATACACGGTCGGCAGACAACCAAAAAGCGCCGAAAACGTCGAAAATCGGCGGATTCGCTACTCTTCGTCGTCGCTACCGAGACGGCTCTTGGCCGCGTATGCGGCACCGCCCGCAGCACCGACCAGACCGGTCACCGCACCGAAGCCGGGACCGAAGCCGTCGCCGGATTCGGTCTCGGTCTCGGTGCCTCCTCCGTCGCTGGGTGAGATGGTGACGTTGACGGTGTCGGTAGTGGTTTTGCCCTGACCGTCACTGACCGCAAGTTCGAACGTCAGCGTCGTCTCCTCGTCGACGTCCGGCGCGGTAAAGGCTGCTCCGGAACTGTCCGCCCCGAGCAGATCGACCTCGGGAGTCCCGCCGGTCTGTGTCCACTGGAAGGAAAGCGTCCCGCCGTTGGGGTCTTCCGAGTTGACTGTCTGCAGCGAGACCGCATCGCCGGGCGAGGCCGTCTGGTCCTCGCCGGCGTCGGCGATCGGCGCGTCGTTCGCTGACTGTGGCTTGATCGTCGCTGTCGTCGTGTCGGTGGCCTCGTTGCCGTCCGGGTCGGAGACGGTCAGCGTGAACTCAAGTGTCGTCTCCTCTTGGACCTCGGGTGCCGTGAACGTCGTCTCCGCGGCACTCGTGTCAGCGATTTCGGCCTCGGGCCCACCGGTCTGTTCCCACTGGTAGGACAGATCGACGTCCCCGTCAGCTTCGGAGTTCGTCCCGTTGAGTGTCCCATCGAGGGTCGCCCAGACGTCGCCGATTGGGGCCGCAACTGCCGAAATTCCGACGGCAGCCTCGCCGGTCACCAGCGAGGTCACGTTGAACAGCGGGATCGACGGCGGCGAACCCTCACTGTAGGAGAGGCTCTCCTCCTGTTCGACGACGTTGTCGGGGCCGACGAGATCGAGCGCTCGCGGCGCGCTCTCGAGGGCGCCTTCTTTGCCACCGCCGAAGTTCCAGTCGCCGGCATCACCGGAGTTGAAGCCCTGTCGGATACCGCCGGTGCCGAAGCCGTCCTGGCTGAACACCAGCATCGTTATCTTCAGATCCCCAAGGCGATCGGAGTCGAACGTCTCCTTCGGCAGGCTGAAGCTGATCGTGTTGTTCTCGGTATCGCCGGACGCGGGGAAGCCGGACACGAGGGGCTCGTAATCCTCGCCTGCCGGATCCTGCCCGGCGTGCTCGATCAGCGTGTTGCCGGCCTGGATATGTGCGCGGTAGTGGTATTCCTCCTGGAAGGTCGAGACAGCACCCAGTCGCGATTCGGCCGAGGTAGGAGCATCGTCAGGTGCGTTCGGATCTCGGATATATAGCTGGATGACCTGTGTGCTGAACCCGGCGTCGTTGTCGAATCCGTTATTCTGGACGCCCATATGGGCTGTGAACTCCCAGTGGTCCGGAGTCGTGTTCAGGTCGACGCCGGTCACGTCGAACTGTCCCTTCTCTAGATTTGCCGGATACGTGTACGTCCCCGGCCCGGTGTCGTCGCCCTCGGGATCGTTGATCGTCCCACCGGCCACCAGATCAGCCATACTGTACAGCGGGATCGACGGCGGCGAGCCCTCGCTATAGGAGAGCGCATCTCCCTGATTGATAACCGTCTCTGGCCCGACGAGGTCGAGCGCCCGCGGCGCGCTCTCGAGGGCGCCTTCTTTGCCACCGCCGAAGTTCCAGTCGCCGGCATCACCGGAGTTGAAGCCCTGTCGGATACCACCGGTGCCAAAGCCGTCCTGGCTGAACACCATAATCGCGCCGCTCATCTCGGCGAAGTTCGCGGTATCGAACGGCTCCTTGGGAACCGAGAAGCTGATTGTGTTGTTCTCGGTATCGCCGGACGCGGGGAAGCCCGACACGAGGGGCTCGTAATCCTCGCCTTCCGGATCCTGCCCGGCGTGCTCGATCAGCGTGTTGCCGGCCTGGACGTGTACCCGATAATGATACTCGCTCTGGAACGTCGAGACAGCACCCAGTCGCGATTCCGAGGACGTTGGCGCATCGTCGGGTGCATTGGGGTCCCGAAGGTACAGCTGGATGACCTGCGAGCTAAACCCGGCGTCCAGCCCGAACTGGTTCTTCTGAACGCCCATATGGGCCGTGAACTCCCAGTGGGTATCGGTCTCCTCGATGTCGAGTTGTTGGACATCGAATTGGCCCTTCTCTAGATTCGCCGGGTATGTGTACGAACCCGGCCCGACGTCGTCGCCCTCGGGGTCGTTGATCGTCATCGTCCCGTCAGTCTGGGCCGCCAGACTCGACAGCTGACTGGCTTTTGCTCCGACCGACTGGACACCGAGTGCTGACACTGCACTGATACCTGCGACACTGCTGAGGTACTGTCTCCGTCTCATAGCTAAAGATGATAATACGCGAGGAACAAAAACATCACGGTTTTTGTGTGAATCGAGGGAACTGCCGTCTCCGGCCACGAGACGGCTCACAGACTGGTTTCTCGGATCTCCTGACAACAATATTTATTGTTCGAGCAGTGTTTGCACCGCGATTGGTTCGTCACGTTCACTCGAGCGCATCGCGGCTTCGATCAGCGCCATCGACTGCAGGTTTGCCTCGACACGGGTGGCCATCGGCTCGCCACCGTCGCGCCATTCCGTGAACTGCTCGATGAGCCACGCGTTCATCCATTTCTCGCCGTCCGCCAGCGGGATCGACTCGCCCTCCGGTGGCCCTGATGCGTTGTGTCTGGGCTCGGCGTCGGGGTCATACGGATACGCAGTCAACTCCCGGGCATCGAGTTCCAGCGTCGCGTCTCGACACTCCGCGCGGATGTACTCGTTCTCCCAGCCGTTGAGTGCCACGGCGTTGGTTGTCGCGCCCTCGTAGGTCGCCCGGACGCCGTTCTCGAACTCCATCGTCACCAGGACCTGTGAATCGCCGCTGAAATCGCTCCATTCAGGGTTCCACGTCCGTGCGTAGAGCTGCTTGCATTTGGCGCCTGCAAGAGATGCGAGTAAGTCGAGGTGATGCACGCCGCCTTCGACCAGCAGCGGATGGTCCATCTCGTAGGGCCGTCCGGCGACCCACTCGTCGCGTTGGCGATACCGCTGGGTGAACCGCATCACCAAGTAATCGAGCGAGCCGTGCTCGCCACTTTGGACCTGCCGCCGGAGTGTCGTCTTGTCGCGATCGAAGCGATGGCTCATCGTGACGGCCATCTTCGCGTTCGCCTCCTCGACCAGATCGGCGATCTCGATTGCTTCATCGAGAGTCGGTGCGATCGGTTTCTCGGTGAGCAGATCCAGCCCGTGTCCGAGCGCGCTCTCGACCAGGGGTCGTCGCTCCGCAGGTGGGACGACTAGCGTCGCAAATTCGGCGTCGTGGGCAGCGAACGCTCGCTCGGGATCTGTGTAACATCGGTTTTCGGACAGTCCGAGCCCTTCACGGGCGTTCTCCAGCGCGTCTGGATTCTGGTCGACGGCCGCGACCACTTCGATCGTCCCGTCTTCGACGTTCGCCGGAAGGAACTCGTGACACCACATCGCGCCCCAGCCGCCACAGCCGACGTGAATAACTCGCTGTGCCATAATCGAGATGGGACACGCGTCAGACAAAAAACCCGACGCATTTCGACAATCAACGTAATAGGAGTCGACAAACACTTAACCCAGTTTCCCGTCCCAACGGGTGTATATGACAGAGATCGGCATCGACGCCGTCGAGTTCTGGTCGGGTAAGCTCAAGATGGATCTTCCGGAGACGTTCGCCGAAGCGAAAGGCGAAGACCCTGGGAAGTACACGAAGGGGTTGGGCCTCCATTCGAGCTCGTTCCCGGACGCCTACGAGGACATCGTAACGATGGCGGCCAACGCGTCCAAGCGCCTGATGGAGCGCAAGGGGCTAGAGCCCGAGGACATCGGCCGAATCGATGTGGCGACCGAGAGCGCGTTCGATCACTCCAAGCCGGTCTCGACGTACGTCGCTGGCTGTCTGGAGCAAGTGTATGACGGTGACTTCCATCACGCCAACAAGGGCGAGCGGAAGTTCGCCTGTATCGCGGGCACCCAGAGTATCGACGACGCCGTCAACTGGATCGCCGCCGACAAGAACCGCGGGCGTGCGGCGCTCGTGATCACGACTGATACAGCCCTTTACGAGCGTGGCGACTCGGGTGAGGCGACCCAGGGCGCCGGTGCCGTGGCGATGCTCATCGACGAGGACCCGGATGTCGTCACGATCGAGCCCGAGCAGGGATACGGAAGTGCCGACGAGACGGACTTTCTCAAGCCCAACCAGCAGTTCCCCAGCGTCGACGGCAAGCGCTCGATGCAGGTCTACCTGATGCGAATGCGTGAGGCCTTGGAAGACTACGAGACACAAGTCGATACCCACCCCGACGACTTCGCTTTTATCCCGTTTCACACACCGTTCCCGGGGATGGTTCGGAAGGCCGCACCCCTGGGGTATCGACACGTCGCTCGCGATACCGAGGTCGAAGACGAACTCGCCGAGGAGATCGGTCGCCAGCCACGACCCGAGGCGTTTGACGACGACGAACAGTACCGAGATGCACTCAAAGAGTACACCGACAAGTTGACCGAAACTGACCGCTATCAGGAGTGGTACGAGCGGGCCGTCGCGCCGACCATCGATATCTCCTCGCGGGTCGGCAACTGGTACACCAGTTCCGTCCACATCGCTCGGATCTCGGCGCTCAAACACGCCAGAGAGAACGGGATCGACCTCGACAACTCGCGACTACTGGTCGGCTCGTATGGCTCAGGTGCACAGGCCGAGATCCACGGAGAGACGGTGCAGCCTGGCTGGGAAGACGAGATTGCTCAGCTCAACGTCGACGATCAGCTGGTCGAACGCTACGACATCACCTGGGACGAATATGAGAAGATTCACGACGTACACAACCACGATGAGACGACCGATGTCGATTCATTCACCACGCCTGAAGAGGAGTTCGTCTTCGACGGCTGGGGTCGGATGGGTGAGCGGAAGTATACGTACGTGGAGTAGCGAGATTCCGAGTGTAGCGAGGAATCTCGAACCGGAGCGGGGAACGGATGTGACCCGCGAAGGAGTAGCGGGGTCGCGCCAGCGACCGCAAGCCGGAGCGAGGACCTGTGTCGGACGTGATCGAAACTGGTCTCAACGGATGATTGTGAACCCGCAAGCGTTTACTGCTGTCCCGCGTAACCGCAGGTACGATGGCGGACTGTCCACTTGCGGATGACTGCCCCGAGTTCACCGAGCGCATCTCCGG
>JBEQBN010000062.1:0-6773 GCA_041639775.1 Halapricum sp. | reverse complement strand
CATAAGCTTCTCCTCGTCGTCGATGTCGACTTCCGAGAGGACGACCTCGCGGATGTCCGCAAGCTCTTCGAGGGCGACGTCCGCTTCGAGTTCATCGTCCTGATAATCGATGACGATCTTTGCGACGGCGATGGCCGTGTCGTCCTGCAGATTCAACAGCAAGCGTGCCGAATCCTCGTCCTCGGGATCGATGTCTTCCGATGCGATACGGTCTAGCCAGTTCTGCCACCGATCCTCGGTGTAGTATTCCCCCGGTGGTGTGCTCATGTCAACTCTGTTCGTGCGTCAGGGGATAGGGTTTTCGTTGCCAGGTCCGTCTGTGGAGGCTCCACATACCGATTTTGTGATAGCAGCCGGCAGACACAGTCAGAAATCCGGGTCGACGTACTGCCGGAGTAGCCCACGCTCGGGACACCGTCGCTGTTGCAGATCCGCTGGTTCGATCGATAGCAAAAACAAGATTCGGTTCGGGGACAACCCGGGACGACGAAACCGGTCACCGATCTAGGGTTGCTTCGGTATCGATCCCGTACACTCGCGCAGGCGTCTCGACGTGGGCGCGCCGTACGGCATCGTCCCACCCGTTTTCGAGCATCCACCGCACCCGCCGCGGGACGGTTTTCGGACCCAGCACCGCGCCGGGTCGCTCGGGATCGTCGATGAAGTCCGTCTCCATAAGGAACGGCTCGTCGGCCTCGACGGCCGCCTCCAGTTCGTCTTTGTCGGCGATGACGCTCTTGACCGGGCCCACAAGCCGACCACCGGAGTAGTGTTTGACGACCTGTTCGGGCGGCAGTCCCTCCGCCTGTGCCCACTCGGTGATCTCGGTCAGGTCCTCACTCCCTTCGGTGTGCAACTGGACGACACACCCGACTTCACCCGCAAGATCGAACGCATAGCGCATCACCGCGTTCGAGGCTTCCCAGACCTCGTCGCTGACGTCGTAATGCGGACGGCCCGACTTGATCGCCAGTGCCGGCCCGTCGGCGACATATTCGGCCGCGATATCGAGCCCACTCTGCATAATGTCCCGTGCCGCTGTCGGCGTGTACCCCTTCTCGACCAACTGCGAAATTAATCCGGGATGGACCCCCAGGACGGGCCAGGCACGGCCAGGCAACACCTCGCTTGCGTCGGCGGCCGCATCGATCGTCAGTTCGAACACCTCCTCGAAGATCGCCTCGTCGGTCGCAGCCTCACGGAGATGCCAGGAGGGTTTGTTGAGCACGAGCAGATGTGTCCCGCCGACTGAGACGAAATCCTCGACTGCGTCGATATTTCGGCCCTCGATCGGATCGAGATGCATATGATTGTCAAGTATTGGCGTGTCGTCAATATCCATATCCGGACGTGAGGGCGGCGATCGCAAAAGCCGTTCGTCTCCGCAAGCGAGCCGGACGGACGACAGCGTTTTGCCGACTCGGATGTCGATTGGAACTGATGGTCTCGTTCGCGCAGGTCGCTTTCCTGACTGTTGCGATCGCCACGCACGCCGTGGTCGGCTACACACTCGGGGCGGCACTGTTCGATCGCCCGATCGCTGGGTTGGCCGCCGGAGTTGCCCCGGACGTCGATTTTCTCTTTCCGGCCGCGCTTGGCTGGCCGTTCGTCCACCGCGGGATCACGCACACGCTATTTGTCGGCGGACTCACGGCCGGGGTAGTGGCGTATCGGGACCGACGGACGGCCTTGGCGGTCGCAGCCGCCTACGGGTCGCATCTACTCATCGATACGACGACGCCGAAGGGCGTCCCGTTTCTCTCCCCACTGGTCTCGACGGCGTATCACCTCGATCTGGGGACGACCGGCCACTCGCTCGCACCAACTATCGCCCTCTGGGTCTGTTGTCTGACCGTTCTCCGACTGCGTCGCGACAGCGGGGACCCACCGATTGATATAATATAATGATCCTCCAATCAACTAAGCATATCTGCACAAAATCCTTATATGTTACTCGTTCCTGCGACTAATTGCCGATGAAAACACAAGGACGTGGCATTTCGGCCGCACACGTCGATAGGATAGTACGAAAATCGAGGGAAAACATACACAGAGACCAAACGGCAGATTGATCGTATCGTTCGCAAACCGATCTCACGTGCCCGTGAGCGTGCAATCAGTGTGTTCGACGGAAGGCGAGTCGAGTGTGCTCCGACCTCGCCGGTCTATCCCGGATCGGTGCCCCTGACCACCGGTCCGTGACGGTGCCGCGAGCCCATCCGCTGTATCGCGGCGGCTACCGCGGCTTCTCTTCGTTCCGAAACTTTATCCCTGGATCCTGCGGAACGTGTCCGCGAGCGACTCGCCTTCCGCGCGTTCGCGGTCAAGCTGGTCGTACACGGTCCACATATTCGTATCGCCCCCGTGGATGTCACCCGATTCGACCTCGGAGACTTCCGGTTTCGGTGGCTCTTTGCCTTCTACTCCAAGGAGATCCGTCAGCATATCGTCGATCGACTCGTTTGGCCCCGTTTCCTCCGCCAGGATCTCATAGACTGTGTCGCTGACTTCTATAGTTGCCATCTTCCCGTCTGGTAATTGTCCCCACACAACTATCAGTAACGATCGTGTATAACGGGGGTGTATAAACGGGGGTGTGTTCAGGGGGGATAGGGGTACGGCACAATGTCGCTGGACTGTTCGTTGTTATCCCCATCAAGAACGACGACTCGGATGTGCGTTATCTGGCCCTGTTTCGCCACGGCCCCCCTCACTCGTACAGACTGGAGCGGTTCTCTCTCAACGTCGACTGTCTTGCTGTTCTCCACGGTGCCGTTGTTCAACGCCTCGACTCTGAGCTGTGCGTTAGGATCGATAGCGGAGACATTGACAGTCGTATTGATATTGTTACCGCGGGCAGGTTGTGCCCGCTGGATCACCACAGCGGACGCGGAGGGTTCCGTGTGAGCCGTGAGATCAGTGACGGTGATCTCCATCACGTCGGCATCACCACCCCCCACTGCGTAGACCGCCGTCGTCCCGTTGGCAAGCGCTGTGAAAGTAACTTCGTCTCGTCCGTCGGGGCCGGTCGTCCCCGTTGGTCGCTCGATGGTTCCGACCGACGTGTTGGTGACGTAGTACGACACGTTGAGTCCCGAAACGGCCGGCTCACTCGCAAGCCGAAGCGTCGTCTCGTTACCGCCGGTCGCACCGACATCGAATGTATAGCGGTCGTCCTCGCCGCTGGACGGGCCGATCCACTCGACGCCGAGGCGCTGGTCGGCCGCCGACCGCGTCTCGATTGTCACGTTCGCTGTCCGCAACCCATCGAGGTCAGCCTCCGGACTATCCGGGCCAAACGACGCAGTCACGGTCTCCTCGCCCGATGTGGCCCCTTCGTAGCGAAACACGGCCGTCCCTTCGGAGTCCGTGACGGCGCTGACCGGCGTCACGTTACCGGTCTCCGAAGGCGTCGCGTTTACTTCGACGCCGCTGACGGGATTGTTGTATCGATCCCGGACGGTAAAGACCAGCCGCTCAGTTTCCCCGGACGCGACCTGTAACTCCGAGGGAGACTCGGTCGTGATGTAGTGGGCGTCGGGTCGATCGTATCCTGATCCGACGCCGATCTTTGCCATCCGGAGATCGTACGTGCCGTTCGACAGCGTCAGCGTCAGCGCATCGTAGGGATCGCCGTCTGTCACATTGAGTGACTCGACCCGACCGCCGTTCCCGTCCAGTTCGTCCTCGAGCAACGCCTCCCATTCGGACTCCGACAGCCGGGTCGGGACTGTCAGTTCGATCCCCGAAGCACTCCGGACGGTCGTGACCTCTTCGGACGCGCTGAGCGGAACGGCTTCCAGGTCGTAGGTCCCCGAACTCCCCCGATCGAGACTGCCGTCCAGCGTCACGATCGTGATATCGTTGCCCCGAATGAGCCGTTCGGGCGTGATCGGCAGCGATCGCCCCTCGTGACGGTCGTACAACACTGTGTTCTCGAAGACCGTCTCGGGAGCGGTCGCGTACTCGTTGTAGTTAGGGCTGTAAACGAGATGCCGTGTCGAGAACGCTCGCCGCGTGCCGTTCCAGTAGTCGCCGGTGTCGCCGGTCGCGTTCGCGCCGCTGATCGTCACCGTTCCGGGTGTCGTGGTCCGGATGGTGCCGCTGGGGTCGGTCGGGTTCAACAGGAACGGTCGGGTCGGGTAGCGCGTCCCGAGTTCGATCGACTCGGAGGTGAGCCGGCCGCTCGCGGCGGTCGCAAAGAGGCCGTCGCGGTACTGTTCGAGGTCACCGCGGACGCGCTCGTTGTGGTCGAACTCCACGCTCTGGTTCCAGGTCGGGACCGCCATCACCTGGAGGGTCACGAGCAACAGCACCACGATACTGAACATAAGAACGAACCCGATGGCCGCCATCTGTCCGCGGCGCGCCCGGTCGTCCGTTGGGACTCCAAACATTATATCACCGTGAACGCGACGACTGTGACCGCGAGTAATCCGAGACTGTACCGCAGTCCCCCGATCGCCGTGCCACGAACCAGTTTCCCGGTGACGAGGCCGATGAACACCGCCTGTACGAGCGCCGCGTGGAAGAAGGCGAGTTCGAACCCGTCGGCGTTGATGCTCGAAAGACTCGCCGGCAGCTCCGGCCCCTCCGTCGTCGTCTGCTGGCTCACTGCAATTGCCTCCTGGAAGTAGTACTGATCGACGATCAACACGACCCCCAGAAAGACCAGAAAGGCGACAACGGACGCGGCGGTGTAAGAGGACAACTCCCTAGCCCGTTCGCGTGCCAGCTCGCGCTGACTACGGGCGTCCCTGGCGGCAACGCTGAGCGTCTCGGCGACGTTACTGCTGGCTTGGGTACTGTCGGCGATCAGCCGGAAGGTTCGCACGACAATTGCCGCTCGAGCGCGGTTCGCGGCCCGGCGAAAGGCCGGCCGGAGTTCGTGGAACCAGCCGATCTCGTTGTTGAGCCGGGTCAGCTCACCGCTCAACACATTCCCGGAACGGCCGGCGACGTTGTCAATTGCTTCAGTCAGGCGAATCCCCATCCGGTTTGCGCTGGCGAGCGACGACAACAGATCGGGAAACCGCCTTCGGATGTCATCAATACGGTGGCGCCGAATTTCGTAAGCAATCGACAGCGGCGCCACCGCGACGACGAACGGAATCACTGCCAGCAGTACGGTCACTCGAACCGGTGAGTCGTACAGCGCCGCTACCGTCGGCTCGACAGTCTCCGTCAGGACGAGCACGGCTGCGACAAGTGCCGAAAGCGGCACAGAGAGTGACAACACTGCGGTCGGTCTAGCGATGAACCGCCCGAAGGGGTGACGGATCGATCGATAGAGCCGACCACGGCGCTTGCGGCGCGCGTACACCCCCGCGTCCGGATCGTCCGGGACGGACGGCACGTCGGCACCGGTGTCGGTCCGGGACAGTTGCGGGTCCGAGAACGGTCCCCGGAGCAGATCGAGCGCGAGTATCGCGAGCAGCGAGACGCCCGGAATCCCGGCGTAGACGAGCGCGTTGACTGCGGGGAGCGTCGGCGAGCCGAGGATGCCGATGACCATAAGCAAGACTAACGCGAGCAGACCACCTGCAACCACCAGCGAGACGTACACCTCCGCGAACAGCGCCATATTCTCTAGATACGTGGCTTGTGTCGCACGGGCGTCTTGCAGTGACTCCTCGCGTTTCTCCAGCAGGAACGCTTCGACATCGCCGCCGGATTCAACGACGTTCAGCAGGTCTTCAAAGAAATTCGACATACTGGCGCTCGGGGTGATCTCGGCGGCCGACTGCAGTGCCTGCATAAAGTCGGCACCGAGATATTCAGTCTGATTGACGACCAGTCCCATCTCCTCGGCGACGACGCCGTAGGTTTCCGTCGAACGCGCAAGTTTCTCGATGCCAGTACTAATGTTGATCCCGCCCCGCGAGAGGGCATACAGGTAGGTGACCGCCTGCGGGAGCGCGACGTCGATCGCCCTGGCGCGGGCGCTGGCCCGTTGGCGCGGCAGATAATACCGTCCGACCCAGGTGGCAAGCCCGAGTGTCACCGCGAGGACGGTCGGAAGTACGACGCCGACGACGGCGGTCCGGTGCTCACCGACGAACGCACCGACCCCACCGGCCCCCCCGACGCCGGATATCTCGGCGAGTACACCCGTCTCGACGAGCACGAACGTCGCGATGACACCGACGAGCGCCCCGAGGAGACCGTTCAAGATCGCGAACACGGCCGACCGGGCGAGATAGCCACTGAGAGTGACCGGCATCCGAGCGCTGTTGAGATCGGCACGCAGGCCCTGGTGGCGGCGCTCCCGGCCAGCGAAAAACCGCCGGAGCGGTTCGTAGAGCCACGCGGTCCGACGGTACAGCCAGGTGTGTCTGTCGTCAGTCATAGCTCTAGTAGATCCTCGAGAGTGCCGGCTTCAAGCGCTCCGATCACTCGATCGGGATCGCTGTCGTATTGCCAGACCAGCCGCTGGAACGATTCATAATCGGAGACATCAGCCTCGACCATCCAGGCCAGCAACCGCTCGCGGCGTGTGAGTTCAGTCTGGAGGCGGTCACTGTCCCAGCCGTTCATATACATAATCTCCCGGAGCTTTCGTGATCGATTGTCCGGGACGATTTCGTCGCTACTTGGCACCCATTCGTAGACCTGGTGGCTGTCGACGCCGCCGTCCTCGCCGCGACCGAGTTCGACGACATCCGTGTTCCGGCGGACGCGCCGGTCGCCGACGAAGATCTGCTGTTGGATCGCGACGATGTCAAGCTCGCGGGTCATCTGAGTCGGGACGTTCAGCGGTTCGTTCTGGAGGC
>JBEQBN010000061.1:0-6783 GCA_041639775.1 Halapricum sp. | reverse complement strand
CAACCTCGAGGAGCGCCTGCTTGATCTCGTCGAGGTCGTCGAGGTGGTCAGCTTCCGGGAAGCGATGTCCGAACACAGCGACGACTACGAGATCGCCTTCGTCGAGGGATCGATCACGACGCCCCATGACGTCGAACGGCTCGAAGAAGTGCGGTCGAACGCCGACACCGTCATCGCTATCGGTTCCTGTGCGGCGTTCGGCGGGATCAACTCGATCCGGAACGAGCAGGACTTCGAGACGGTTACGGAACGAGCCTACGGCGAGGACGCGGCGATGTTCGACGACCCGGACGCGGAACTGTTCGATTCGTTCGAGCAGGCCCAGCCCGCCAACGCCTTCGTCGAGGTCGAGTACGAGGTTCCCGGCTGCCCGATCGACGGCGAGGAATTCATCCAGACGGTCACCGCGATCCTGCAGGGCGGCGATCCGTCGCTGGCGAATCACCCGGTCTGTGTCGACTGCAAGCTCGCGGAGAACACGTGCGCGTTCGACCGGGGCGAGATCTGTCTCGGCCCCATCACGCGCGGCGGCGGCTGCGACGCGACCTGCGTCTCGCAGGGCACCCGTTGCTGGGGCTGCCGGGGGTTAGTAGACAATCCCGCCGAGGACGCCTACAGCGAGGTGCTACAGGAGTACGGGGTGACCACCGACGAACTGCTCAACGAGTTCACCCTCTACTGGAGCTGGCAGCGTGAACACGGCCTCCGGGCGAATATGCAGGAGGCAGAACAATGAGTCAGGACATCGACATCGAGGGCGACCTCGTCACGCGCGTCGAAGGGCACGGCGAAATCGTGGTCAATGCCACGGACGGACAGCTTGAGGAGTGTGAATGGCACGTGGTCGAATCGCCCCGGTTTTTCGAGTCGATGGTCGTCGGCCGGGACTGGGACGAGATTCACCACATCGTCTCGCGGATTTGCGGGATCTGTTCGGTCACGCATACGATGACCGGGTTGAAGGCAGTCGAGGCCGCGATGGACGTCGAGCTGTCCGAACAGGACGTCAAACTGCGCAAACTCGCGCTGGCCGGCGAGACCCTCCAGAGTCACGTCCTGCATCTGGGCTATCTCGCCTTACCGGACCTCGTCGGCGCGAAATCTGTCGTTCCGATGGCCAACACACACGAGGAGGAGGTCAAGACGGTCATCCGGCTGCACAAACTCGGCAACGAGTTGATCGAGACCGTCGCCGGGCGGTCGACCCACGCCCAGCGGACGATCCCCGGTGGCTTCTCGCAGCTTCCCCGCGAGGCCGAGCTCCGGGACCTCCGGGCCTCGCTGGAGGGGTCCTGGAACGACGTCGAGACGGTCGTGGATCTCGTCCTGTCGCTCGCGGACGAACTCCCCGAGTTCACCCGCGAGACGGAGTTCATCTCGTTGACCGACCCCGACGAGTACGCCCTCTATGAGGGGGTGCCGTATTCCTCGGACACGGGCGAGCTCGACCTCGCGGACTACCGGGAGATCGTCAACGAGCACGTCGTCGAACAGTCGACGGCGAAGTTCACGAAACACGACCGCGACTCCTATATGGTCGGGGCGCTGGCCCGGTTCAACAACAACTACGAGCAGCTGGGACCGATGGCGACGGCCGTCGCCGACCGCTTCGGCCTCAAACCGGTCTGTCACAACCCCTATCTGAACAACGTGGCCCAGCTCGTCGAGACGGCCCACCTCATCGAGCGTTCGATCGAGTTGATCGACTCGATTCTCGAATCCGGCCTCGAGGCGCAATCCGACTACCACAAACCCGACGTCGACGTGACGGCGGGCCAGGGCGTCGGGGCAATCGAAGCGCCGCGTGGCATCCTCTTTCACGAGTACACGCTCGACGAGACGGGCACGGCCCTCGAGGGCAACTGCGTGATCCCCACCAATCAGAATCACGCCAACATCCAGCTGGATATGGAGCGACTGGTCCCGACGATCATCGAACGACCCCAAGAGGAGATCGAACACACGCTGGAAATGCTGGTCCGGGCGTATGACCCCTGCATCTCCTGCTCGACGCACTACCTCGATGTCGAGTTTGTCGACACCCCGCCCGAGCGATGACTGACTGCGACGCCGTGATCGCGCTCGGCAACCCCTTTCGGCGGGACGACGGCGTCGGACCGCTACTACTTGACCGTCTCAGGGACCGGGAGCTACCGGACGTAGAGCTGGTCGATCTGGGTGATCCCGGGTTCCGGCTGATTCACGTCCTCGCCGACTACTCGTCGGTGGTGATCGTCGACGCCGTCGAGTTCGGTGCCGAGCCGGGCACCGTCGAGGTGTTCGATCCAGCCGACACCGAGACGGTACGGACAGAACGGAGTTCGCACAAGACGGACGTCTTCGAGTTACTCGAGGTCGCTGATGCCGTCGAAGGCCCGACCGCCGTCCGGGTGTTCGGCGTCCAGCCCGGGTCGATCGACTTCGGCGACGAACTCACCGATGGCGTGGCAGCGGCGCTGCCGCCGGCGACCGACGCGCTCGTTGAGGCGATCGAGGGTCTGTGACCGACCCGCTCGTCGATCAGGGCGCGACGCCGACAGTCAGCAGCGTGCCGTGCTCGCGGTAGTGTTCGACCATCGCCTCGCGACTCGCCCAGTCTTCAGTCGGGAACTCGCCGGCCGGCGGGATCTCGACCTCCCGATCCGGGATCGCGTCCTGTTCGGCGACGTGAAAGCCGGCCTCGCGGAAGCGCTGGCGGTACTCCCGGCGAGACCAGCGGGTCATCTCGACGTCGACGTACTCCGTCCACTCCGCCGTGTGGGGGTTGTCGGCGTGGAAGTCCACTGCACAGTAGAAGGTCCCGCCTGACCGCAGGACGCGCCGGATCTCCTCGAGTGCCGCCATCGGGTCGCTCGCGTAGTAGAACGCCTCCATCGAGAAGGCGTGATCGACGCTGCCGGACTCGAAGGGCAGGTGCTGGAAGTCCCCGACCAGAAAGCCCGTGGTTTCGTCGTCGGTGTACGCGCTGGCGTTGCGGGCCATCTCCGGCGACCCGTCGAGTCCGTAGACGCGCCCGGCCCCGCCGGCCTCCCGCATTGCCCGGGCGGCGTAGCCGCTGCCACAGCCCAGATCGAGGACCGTCTCTCCGTCCTCGATCGGCATCCGGGCCAGCGCGTGCTTGGCGGTGTGCCAGTGTCGTTCCTCCATACCTCGGTCGCGGCCCTCGGCCGCCCACTCGTCGAACTCCTCGCGAACGCTCATACGTTGTCCCTGGACTGCGGCCGTGAAAACGAGTTCGACTGTCGATTTTCAGTCCGGTTGACGACGGTTCCCGACCCCTTCATTTCGGATAGAGAATAAGATAAATATTTCTCTATAGCTTCATATACTCCAAAGCGGTGCGCTTCGGGTGCGTCCGGTGGAACGCTGTCGCCCCTTGCTTCCGATGGAACGCGGCCCCAGCCGGGAACCCGAACCGGTTTGTGGCGCGGCGTCGATGGATCTCCTATGGCTCGGACGATCCCGCGGTTCAGGTTCGACGACGTTGCCCAGCAGTTCGTCGGCGGATTTCTGCTTGCGGGCCCGTTCGTCGTCACCGAGGAGGTGTGGGATCTGGCCGAGAATATGACCAACTGGCACGCGCTGTTCATCGTCGGCATCGTCGTTGCGATCGGCTACGGGGCGCTGTATGAGGCCGACGACGACCGCGATCCCGAGAGTGAACCCGAAGTGGCCGGGATCCCCTTGCGATTTATTTCGCTGATGTCGATCTCCTTTGGTTCGGTCGTGATCCTGTCGCTGGCTGTGACTGCTCCGGATCAGTTCCTCGGGGATTTGGTGGCCCGGGAACGGGCGATCGTCACCGCTCGGGCCGTCGCCGTCGGCGCGATCTTCAGCGTCGTCGGGGCCGCGACCGCCGACTCGGTGTTCTGAAATGATTGGTCGCTGCTTGATCGGATTCGGTCGTCGTCACTCGAAAACTTAGCCTCTGTACCTCACGACCGATTTCGCGTGTTTCACTGTTGATAATCGACAAGATGTCTTTATATGTCCTGAAGCAAAACCCACGGCAGATATGGACGGGCTAGATGGCCGCGGGTCTCTTGCGGCGGGCGAATCGGTTGGAACGGATGCAACACCGGAAGAACTCACTCAGGCGATCGGCCTAGATCGCGAGGAGATCGAGTGGCGCAAGGAGTTTATCGGATTCGATGAAGACGACGCCGAGAGACTCGAATCGCTGCAGTCGGTCGTCCAACAGCGCGAATCTGACCTTGTCGATGCGTTTCTCGAACCGATATATACGACGCCGGAAACGCGTGAAATCACGTCCCGATCACCTCGTGATGACGATGCGCTCCGGGCGATCGTTTCGGGGTATTACAAGACTGCTGTCGGCGGCCAGTACGATCGAGAGTATTTCAAACACCGGACTCGAATTGGCCGGCTCCACGACCGTCTCGATATGCCGTTGCACTACTTCGCGGGAATGTTCGGCAATGTACTGACGCTGTTTATCGACGAACTGACAGCGGGGCTGGCGGAGACATATCGAGACGAGCTTGAGGACGCAGCTGCCGAGACCGCTACAGACGAACTGGAATCGACAGCATCGACGCTCAAGTCTGTCGTTCGAATCCTGAACCTGGATATGCAGGTCGTCAACGACACGTACCTGTACTCATACGCGGCCGAGATGCACGAAGAGATCGAGCAGTCCCAGCAGATGCGCTCGGAGGTCGGGACGGCAGTCAAGCAGACCCGTGGATCGTTTGCCGAAGTCAACGACAGTGTCGACACGGTTGCCGAGACGACCGACGAGTTTAGCGACGACGTCGATGCAGTTGCGGCCGAAGTGAGCGATCTCAGCGCCACGATCGAGGAGATTGCCGCCGCAAGCACCGAGGCCAGTGACACCTCGACAACGGCCAGCGACCTTGTCGATGATGGACGGGACGCAGCGACTGACGCCGTCGACAGTATTGATGAAGTCGATGATGCACGAGCGGAGATCGCCGCACACATCGACGATCTCGTCGACGCGATCGACCGGATTGACGATATTGTCGATGTCATCGACGACATCGCCGACGAGACGAATATGCTCGCGCTCAACGCCTCGATTGAGGCCGCCCGCGCCGGCGATGCGGGCGAAGGCTTCGCCGTCGTCGCAGACGAGGTCAAGAGCCTCGCTGAAGAGGCACAGACGCAGGCGACCGAGATCGAGCGCGTCATCGACGACGTGACCGGCCAGATTGATGCCACGGCAGCGAGTCTCGATGCCGTCGAACGAAGTGTCTCTGAGAGCGTCGAGGCCGTTGAGGAGACCGAGCAGACGCTGGTCGATATTGACGATCAGGTCGACGCCGCTGTCAGGAGTATGGAAGAGGTAGCCACTGCGACCGACGAACAGGCCGACAGCACGACACAAGTCAGCGAGATGGTCGAGGGTCTCCACGGTCGGGCGGCAGATATCGCCACTGAGATCGAGTCAATCGCGGCTGAGATGGACACCCAGCGACAACAGATCGAAGACATCAGCGCTGCTACTGATCGTCTCAGCTCACCGGAGGAAGTGACCTTCGGTCATGTCACCAGTGCTGGCGAGTGGCAGGGACAGCGCTATGAGACGGATGTCCCTCCCCGGTTCGATTCCGACGGGCCGATCACTGACGGCGGTGACACAGGGTCAGACAGCGAGACGCTCCGGGACCAGCTTCCGGAGGCGATGCCGGACCATATCGTCGAGAATATGGACGAACAGACGCTCCGTCGGATCGCAAACGGCGATGCCGAGTCACCGTTTTGAGCGGCTGTTCCGTTGAGCGTGTCACAGATAGCTAAAGCCCACGGCTTTACAGTAGTCGCTGCGTCGCGTACGATAGCGTTTCGCCAGTCGGTCGAACACGACTCACAATTCCGCACACTCAATGCACGCGGTTCAGAGCCAGTAAGAGACGCAACTGAGTCCATACGTCCAATTTCCCACTGCAGCAACTACTGTGCGGTGGGTTGCTGACTTCAGCAGTTTCAAGGCGGAGCCTCCGGCCTCACGGAGCGACGGGCTTCCGACACGTCGGAAGCACAAGCGAGTAGGCCGGAGAGGACAGCGTGGAGCGAAGCTCCACGGGCCGTGCGAACGGGTCTGCGACCCGTGAGTAGAAGCCGACACCACAGACAACCAACCCACGCTACTACAGCAGTCTGACTCCCAACCAGTAAGTACCCACAGACATACATCTGAAATATGGAGGTCCGACGCACCGCACCCGTCAAACTCGTCGTCCCTGACGAGTATCACGACGACCTCCACGAAACCGCCAACCAATTCCGCTACTGTGCAAACCAAGCCAGTGACTACTGCTGGGACAACACCAGTTACGAGAACTGTGTCACGTCAAACAGCAAAGCGAGAGATGCGCTCTACGACCGACTCAAAGACGAAACAGACCTCAATGCGAATCTCGTCCAAGAAGCCATCCGGCGTGCCGTCCACGCTGTTGACAGCGGAGTAGACCGCTGGAAAAAGGGTAAACGGACGAACAAGCCAGCGTTCACGTCGTGGAGTATCGTGTTTGACAAACGAAGTGCGACGTTCTACCGGAACAAAATTTCACTCGCCACAGTCAACGGACGAGTCGAGTTCGAGTTTGAACTACCAGCAGACAGTCCCTCACCATACGAGGAATACGTCTTGTCCGAAGAGTACGAGTTTCGGGCAAGTACACTCCAATACGACCAAGCCAGCGACGAGTTCTACTTCCACATCACAACGCGGAAAGTGGACGACGATGGCGAGGCTGTTGAAATCGAGGTTTCGGACGATACCGGGCACCAAACAGT
>JBEQBN010000060.1:0-6792 GCA_041639775.1 Halapricum sp. | reverse complement strand
GGCGGCGCGTTCAGTGTCGGTCAGGTGGCGGTTCCGATCGATCCGGCCGTGTTGACGCTGTTTTCGGCGGGCGTCGTTGGTATGAGCATCAAGAACGTTTTCGACTCCATTCTCTCAGACGAGGACGAAGAGAACGCGGGCGAGCAGATGAGCGATGGTGCCGGTCTGATGGACGAAGACGGGGGCGACGATCTGGGAGGTCTTGGTGGTTTTGAAGAAGAAGGTGGCGATGAGTTCGGTGAGTTCGAGGACGACGAGTTCGGTGATATGGACGGCGGTGCTGATACAGACGAGCTCGAGCATCGACTTGACGAGCTCGAGACGGAAGTCGGCAGTCTCTCTTCGACGGTCAACACCGTGCGTAACGAAAACGAGCAGATCAGCGAGACCGTCGACGAGGTCGAGGAGAACGTTCGGAAGTTACTCGATATCTACGAGATGGTTACCAGGGGCGTCAATCCCTTTGCCGACGATATTGAGGGTGGCGGCCTCGGTGGTGGCGATGGCGACTCGTTTGGCCTTTTCGATAACGGCCAAGACGAAGGCGGTGACGAGGAAAACCTCGATGAGGACATCGCGAACGCAGATGCGGAGGGGTTCTTCGACGATGATTTAGTCGAAGAAGACGATGATGGATTTAGCGATTCTGTCGACGACGTGATGGAAGACGATGTCGATGACAGCAGTGATCCGTTCGATAATGAATTCGACGACGACGCGTTCGACGGTGACGACGGGTTCGACGATGACTTTGACGACGGCGGGTTCGATGATGACAGTATGGACGGCGGCGGGTTCGAAGAGGAGACGAGCAGTGACGACGGCGGTGGTGGCAAGTCCTTCCAAGAACTGAAGGACGAATACGAGTCCGGCGACGCTGACTGGGCTGAAGAAGAAGGCAATCCAGAGGCGAGTCCCAGCGGTGCACAGGACTCGCCTGACAATGTTGCAGCTGATATGAGTGAAGACGACGCTGATGCGTTTGATTCTGAGGCCTTCGAGACTGACGAGTCAGACAGCGACGTTGATGACCTCGATGATGAGTTAGCCGATGACGACCTGTTCGATACGGTTATCGACGATGAGGACGCCGATAGCGACTCCGTTCCCGCTGACCAATCAGAGCCCGAAACGGACGCTGCGGTCGAACCGGCATCCGAGTCTGCGGACGAGCCTGATCTTGCGACCGACACTGAGCCGGAAGTCGCCGACACTGCCGACACCACGGAACGGGCGACCGACACGGAACCGACAGCCGGCGCCGCACAATCTACCGACCAATCGGTTGGATCGGAGACAGCTGAGCCCTCCGAGACAGGCGCCACTGATATGTCATCGGAGTCTGAGACGGCCGCTGCAGGCGAGGGAAAGCCGTATCTGGCGACACTGCCGGAGGGATTCGGCTCGGAACTGATCGTCATCGAGTGGCTCGAATATCTCGTCGGGGAGGTTGGCATCCGCTCGACTGCGGAAGCGATTGACTACTACGAACGCATCGACTGGGTGAGCGAACCGGTCGCAAACGACCTACAAGAGTATCTACGTGGGTTTGACGAGCCTGGTGTCGATGCCGATCTGACGATCGACCACCACACGCGGTCGCTGAAGTACATCGGCCAGCTCAACGGTACCCCGGGAACACAACTGGGGCTTTCCGGAGGTGGTTCCGATGGGCTTCAGCGTTAGTGGTTCGGCGGCGATCGTCTTCGTCGGGCTGTTTATTGCCTTTGGGACCTTCTATAGTGCTAGTACCAACACGATGGAGCAGGTGACCGACGCGCGATCGGACTGGCAGGATCGGGATCTTGCCAAACACAACACGGACATCGAGATCGCCGATGCAACCTACAACAACACGACCGAGCGACTTATCGTCGAAACTAACAACACTGGTGCAGTGGTGCTGTCGGTCAACGAGACGGATCTGATCGCCGACAACGAGTACCTGCTGCCGGATCGACGTGACGTCAACGGCGACGCTGACACGGATGTCTGGGCGAGTGGCCAGCGACTCACGTTCAACACAAGCGTTTCGACCCAGCCCGACCGAGTCAAGGTGATCACCGAGACCGGCGTGGCGGCAACGGAGGTGGTCACTCGTGGCTAGTGTCTCTGCGTCGCATCTGATATTGTTTATCGCGAGCGTCCTCGTCGCCGCGAGCGTTGCGGGAACGATTACGACGACAGTCGGGCGACTGAGCGACGGTGTCTCTCAACAAGGGGACGCGCTGAGCCAAGACGTCCAGACTGACATCGAGATTATCAGTGATAGCGGCGCACCGGTATATGACCGGAATGAGAACGGGAACATTACACTGCTGGTCAAAAACACCGGGTCGAGAACGCTAGTCCCGCAGGCCACTCAGATGGAGGTCCTCCTTGACGGGCAGTTTCAGTCCACAATCGGGGTGACGGTTGTCGATGGAGCGAGTCCGGATAGCTGGCAGCCAGGTGATGTCGTGCGTGTCAACATCAGCGCACCCGACCTCAACACCGGCGACCATCGGGTCCAGGTGACTGTCAACGGCGACAAGGAGGTGTTCAGGTTTAACCTATGAGCCTTGCAACGACTGATCTGTTCTCGCTTGGACTCGACGAACGAGACCGGCTGAACAAAGAACTCGGCGGCGGTATCCCACCGGGTAGTATCGTCCTCGTCGAGGGCGATTACGGGGCCGGCAAGTCAGCGATGAGCCAGCGGTTCACCTACGGCCTCTGTGAGGAGGGCCACCGCGTGACGATGCTCTCGACAGAGCTGACGGTCGGGAGTTTCCTCGATCAGATGCATAGCCTCGATTATGATATGGTCGAGCATATGCTCGAGGAAAACGTGTTGTTCCTGCACGCCGATATCGGCGATTCAAACACCTTCTCCGACGACAGCGACGGCGGCGAGCGGATGGACCTACTCAAGCGGCTGATGGACGCCGAAGTGATGTGGGACTCGGAAGTGATCATCATCGATACGTTCGACGCAATTTTGCGTAACGATCCCAAATTCGAGGCACTCGTTCGGAAAAACGAGGAACGACAGGCGGCACTGGAGATCATCTCGTTTTTCCGGGATATCATCGCCGAGGGGAAAGTGATCGTGCTTACCGTCGACCCTTCGACGCTTGATGAAGACGCCATCGGGCCGTTCCGCTCGATCGCAGACGTGTTCCTCGAGTTAGAGATGATCGAAGTCGGCAACGACGTGCGTCGTCAAATCTCGGTCAAACGCTTTGCCGGGATGGGCGAACAGGTCGGTGACACGATCGGGTATTCGGTCCGCTCGGGGACTGGCATTGTGATCGAATCACGGAGCGTGGCATAATGGAGGACACACGATGACCGACCAAGGACGACCGAAACCGTCGGACGAACTCAGACAGTACGCTGCCAACCGCCCGCATCTCCGGGATCACCTCAAGAAATTCAAGCAGATTACCGGCGAGTTCCCGATGTTTGCCGAAGAAGCATCGGGCGATCTCGAAACGGATCGGCCGAACGTCCTCTATCCCGTCGGCGGTCCGATCTTCACACATATCTACGGCGATGTGGGCCAGGATATGAAATACTACGCGATCGAGCCGGAACTGTCCGACGAGGAGCAGGTCGTGTTCAACAAGGTTCGCAACCGCCTCCTCCAGCGTAGCGTCAACAAGCCCGCACCGACCGACGAGTCGGAGTACGACGACCGCATCGAGGAACTCCTCCAAGAGACGACCAACGTCAAGAAACGCGAGAGCGGCAGCGGCGTCCTGAGCCGACTGCGCAACAACGTCAGCTCGATCGGCAAAGTCGATGTCAAGCCTGAAACCTACGAGAACATCCGATATCGGCTCAACCGGGACATCGTCGGTCTCGGTCCGCTCGAGCCGGTTATGCGCGACCCGGCCAACGAGGACATCCACGTCATTGGTCCCAACGAGTGTTACGTCGACCACGGCGTCTTCGGGATGCTTGATACCACAGTCGAGTGGAACAGTGACGAGGAGTTCGACCAGTGGCTGCGCAATATGGGTGAACGTATCGGTGACCCCGTCTCCGACAGCGATCCGATTGTCGACTCGACGTTGCCGGACGGCTCGCGTCTGAACCTCATCTACTCCGATGACGTGAGTGTCAAAGGCCCCAGTCTCACGATCCGTCAGGGCGATGAGACGCCGCTGTCGGTCTTCCAGATCACTAAATGGGGCACACTCAGTCCGCAACTGGCCGCGTATCTCTGGCTCGCTTTGGAGAACGAACAGACTGTCTTCGTCGTCGGGGAGACTGCCTCAGGGAAGACGACGACGCTGAACGCCAGTATGGCGTTCATCCCGCGGGACCACAAAATCTACACGGCCGAGGACACTGCTGAGGTGTTGCCGCCACACGACACCTGGCAGCAACTCCTGACCCGTGAGGGTGACGAACAAAGCGGCGGCACCGGCGTCGATATGTTCGATCTGGTCGCCGCGGCCCTACGGTCCCGTCCCGATTACATCATCGTGGGCGAGGTCCGTGGCGAGGAGGGGCGGATGGCCTTCCAGGCCGCACAGACCGGCCACCCCGTTATGCTGACGTTCCACGCCAGCGACATCGTTTCGATGATACAGCGGTTCACCGGCGAACCGATCAACGTCCCTGAGACGTTTATGGACGTCGCCGATATCGCACTGTTCCAGAACCGGGTCAAACAGGGTGATGACGTCCTCCGTCGTGTCACGTCGGTCCAGGAGATTGAGGGCTACTCCAAGGAGATGGAAGGCGTCATCACTCGCCAGGTGTTCTACTGGGACCCCGTCGAAGACGAGATCGTTTTCCAAGGGATGAACAACTCGTTTGTCCTTGAAGAACAGATCGCGACACTGCTGGGCTATGAAGACACTCGAGACATCTACGATGATCTGCAGTTCCGGGCGGACCTGATCGAACGTGCAATCCAAGAGAACATCCTCGGCTACCACGAAGTCAACGAGTTTATCGAGGACTTCCAGCGGGACGGACTGGAGGGTGTCCCCTTCGATATTCACCGCCCTGACTGATGGCAACGAAAGATTCCGCTACGATCGATCTGTCGCTCTCGCGAACCCTTGCAGGGTTGCTCGACTCCTACCGGAAACTGGATATTCCCCTCCAGCGATATTTGCTGACTATTTTGCTGCCGGCGACGGTGTTTTTCTTCGGGTCGCTCATCGCGACGCTTCTGTTGGACCTCCCGCTGTTTATTCGTGCACCGATCCCGCTGCTCGGACTACTGGTCTTCGGGACCGCCGTATTTTTCCCCAAAGTCCAGCTCTCACAGCGCAAGCGCCAGCTCAACAACCGGTTTCACTTGATGGTCACGCATATGACCGTTCTTTCGACGACTAAAATCGACCGGATGGAGGTGTTCCGCGCGCTCGCACAGGAGGACGAATACGGCGAACTCGCGACGGAACTGGGACGGGTCGTCGAGTTGGTCGACACTTGGAACCAGAGCCTCGACGACGCCTGTCGTCGCCGGGCGAAACAGGTCCCAAGCGATACGCTGTCGGACTTCTTTGATCGGTTGGCGTATAATCTCGGTGCCGGTCAGTCGCTCGAGGACTATCTCGTCAACGAGCAGGATATGATCATCGAGAACTACACGACCGTCTACGAGGGGACGCTCGGCAACCTGAACGTGATGAAAGACCTCTATCTGTCGATGATCCTCTCGATGACGTTCGCGCTCGTGTTCGCCGTCGTATTGCCAGTCCTCACAGGGACCAATCCGACCGCGACTGTCGCGGCGGTTATTCTCCTGTTCGTGTTCGTACAGGCCGGGTTCTATCTCGCGATTCGGTCGATCGCACCGTACGACCCGATCTGGTTTCACCCGGAGGAGTACCCCTCCCCGATCGACGGGCGTCTCAATCGGGCGTTCGCGATTGGGGTCACGCTCACCGCCGTTCTCTCGTTCATCACGTTCGGTGGCCGTGCCGGCATTAGCCCGATCACACTCGATATGCTCATCCCGCTCTGGTCGCCGGTGCCGCTGACGTTGTATGCGGCGGTGCCAGTCACACCGCTTTTGATTCCTGGAATCGTCGCCCGCGCAGAGGAACAGCGAATCCAGGGCCGCGACGCGGAGTTTCCCAGTTTCATCCGAGGGCTGGGTGCGACCGAGGGCGCAAAGCAATCGACGACCTCGACAGTCCTGCAGAGTCTCCGAAAG
Organism: Halapricum sp.; assembly: GCA_041639775.1. Lineage (GTDB taxonomy): Archaea > Halobacteriota > Halobacteria > Halobacteriales > Haloarculaceae > Halapricum. The sequence continues at coordinate 626 of JBEQBN010000060.1, read as the reverse complement.
AAGGACTTCGGGCCGTTGACACCGGAGATCGACAACCTCTATAAGCGATTGAATATGCGGATCGAACCCGCCAGCGCGTGGCGTCACTTCACCGCGGAGTCGCGGTCATATCTCATTCAGACCTTCTCGGAGATGTATCTCGTCGGTCGGGAGATGGGTGGTGATCCCAAGATGCTCGGCGAGTTGATCGCCGAGAATATGAACGAGGTCCTGCAGTTGCGCCAGCAACGCAGACAGGAAACGACCACGCTGATCGGTCTCCTGTATGGGATCACTGCCGCCTCGACGTTCGCCTTCTTCATCGGGCTCCAAGTCGTCAACATCCTCGCTGGTCTCTCGCTCAACCTCTCCAGCACGAGCCAGCTTGACGTGGCATCACTGATCAACACGAGCGTCTACAACATCCCGCTTATCGAGTTCCTGCTGATCGTTGTCATCGTGTTTAACGCGATGCTGTCCGGCTTGATGGTTCGTACACTCGATGGCGGCCACAGTATGAACTCGTATATGCACTTCGTGTTGCTCAGTTGGCTCGGTGCGCTGACGGCTATTCTAACCAAGTGGATGGTCACGCAGTTCCTGGCCATCTAAACCACTTTTTACAACGAGGGGTCTCCTCGGGGGGC
>JBEQBN010000059.1:0-6795 GCA_041639775.1 Halapricum sp. | reverse complement strand
GTACGACTATGACCGTCGAAGAGAGCGACCTCCCCGGCGTGGGCAAAAAGCACGTCGTCGAGCTCGACGGAGACCAGCTCGTCATTGTCACGCACAACACCGGCAAGCGAGAGGTGTTCAGGCGTCCTGATTCGGACACCGACTCGGAGAAGCTGTTCGAACTGTCCGACGACCTCGCGCGGACGGTCGGAACGATCCTCGAGGGGGCGTACTTCCAGCCGATCGAGGCCGAGAAGCGGGAGACGACCCTGCCTGGCGGCATCTTGCTGGAGTGGTACGAGATCCAGCCGGGCTCGCCGCTGGCGGGGACGACGATCGGAGACGCACACATCGGCCAGGAGACGGGCGTCAGCGTCGTCGCGATCGAGCGCGGCGGCGAGACCGTTGAGAGCCCCGGCCCGGAGACCGAACTTCTAGAAGGGGACACAGTCGTCGTCACGGGAACGAGCGAAGACTGTGACGCCTTCGAGCAGTTGTTGGCCGGTGACAGATGAACGCGGGACGGAACAGCGGGTGATCTCGCGTGGCCAGTCTGCTCGAAGTCGGACTGATGTTCGCCTCGATCGCGGCCGTCGGCTGGCTGGCCGACCGGCTCGGCCAGTCAGTCATTCCGTTCTACATCGTAATCGGGATGGTCGCCAGCGAGTTCGTCGTCGGGCGGCTCGAGCTGCCGGCCGAACTCTGGGGGGTCGCGTTGCCGGCCAAGATCTACGTTGCCGAGACGGAGTTCGTCGAACTCGGTGCGGAGCTGGGAATTGTGTTCCTGTTGTTCTTTCTCGGGCTGGAGTTCAATCTCGACCGACTGCTGGCCCGGCGCAAGCAGATCGGCTCCGCCGGAACGATCGACTTCCTGATCAACTTCCCCGCCGGGTTCGCGCTGGGCTGGCTCTTTTTCGGGTCCGCTCTGCCGGCGTTTCTCGTCGCCGGGATCGTCTATATTTCCTCGTCGGCGATCATCACGAAGTCGCTGATCGATCTGGGCTGGATCGCCAACGACGAGGCCGAGCCGATCCTCGGGACGCTCGTCTACGAGGACCTGCTGATCGCCGTCTATCTGGCCGTCGCCGCCGCGCTCGTGCTCGGCGGTGGCGACACGAGTCAGGCCGCACGGTCGGTCGGGATGGCGCTTGCGTTTCTCCTCGTGCTAGTTGTTGCCGTCCAGTTCGGGACGCCAATCTTCGAGCGACTGTTCGCGACCGACACCCACGAGTTCGTGGTGCTGCGGGCCGTCGGACTGGTCGTCCTAGTCGCGGGGACGGCACTGGCGCTTGGTGTCAGCGAGGCAGTTGCGGCGTTTTTCGTCGGGATGGCCGTCTCATCGACTGGCCACGTCTCGCAGGTGGAGAACCTGCTCGAACCGCTCCGGGACGTCTTCGCCGCGGTGTTTTTCTTCTGGATCGGGCTGGTAACCGATCCGCTGGCCGTCGCCGGGGCCGCGGGTCTGATCGCGGTCGCCGTCCTCGCGACGACGCCGACGAAGGTCCTCAGCGGCTATCTGGGTGGGCGAGCGTTCGATCTCGCCCCCCGTCGTGCCGCGCGGACCGCCCTCGCGATGACCACGCGTGGGGAGTTCTCGCTCATCATCGCCACGCTTGCAGTGTCCGGTGGCGTCGCCGGGACGATCCCGCAGTCGGTCGCCGACCAGATCAGTGCCTTCGCCGTGGGCTACGTGCTGGTGATGGCAGTCATCGGGACAACGCTTATGCAGTACTCCGCCCCCTTCGAGACGGTGGCCGAAAAGCGACTCGGCGGCACCGCGGGAGCAGAGTAGTCACTCGGAATCGAACGGTTCGGCACACCACGGACAGAAGTCCAGCTCGGGGTCGTCGATCTCGCGCCCACAGGACGGACAGCGCTGGGGAGCGGCTACGTCGCTTTGCGTGGGATCAGCGCCGTCTCCCACTGACTGCAGATTGTCAATCGACGAGAGGGGATCGCTATCGGAGTCGCCACCGACCATTCGGGTCGCCGCTTGCTGGCGGCGCGACTGACTCGCGTTCAGTCGTCGTGCCAGCACGTATGCATCGCCCATACTGAGCAGTCGCAACAACAGGATTGCGACCGTCGCGGTGAGCGGGACCGATTGACTCGCTTCCAGGATCGCGGAGACACTTGTCGCCTCCGGAACGATGTCCATCGGAATGAGCACGAGCGACGCGCCGAAGACGAGCGCGAGCCACAGCAGGGCCCGAAACCACTGCCGGAGATACAGCTGTCCGACGCCTGGATACAACAGCGAGAGGGCAGCCGCGAGCCACGGCCGCTTTCGTGTCGGTGCCACGAGTACACTGTAATTCGGGAACCAGCGGTGTTAATACTGTCTCATTGACCGGCGAGAGTCTCGACTAGTTCCCGAAGCGTCGCCAGATCGTACTGCCCGGGTGCGGTCGCCGCCTCGGGATCGACCGGCGCGTACCCGATCCGCGAGCCGTACAGCGGCGCGACCGCCCGGGAGTGACGGCCCGGTTCACCCATCGCCATCGTCGCGACGCGGTCGCCCTCGGCAGTTGCGGCCCGCGTGGCGACCAGCAGATCCAGTACGTCAGTGCGGGCCTGTGCAGTCACGGCGATTTTCCCGACATTCCCGTACGTACAGGCCTCCCGAAGCGTCTCCTGGATATCGTGCATCCCGGGCGTCGCCTCGAAGTCGTGGTTCGACACCACAACGTCCGCGCCGTGCTCGCGGGCGTGCTCGGCCACGCGCTCGCCCTCGCCCGAGCGCATCGTCTCCAGTTCGATGTCGACCGCCTCGACGGCGTCGTGTTTGGCCGCCCCGACGAGTGTATCGAGTCGGTTCCGGTCGTCAGTCGCCTCGCCGCCCTCCCAGTCGGCCCGGTTTGTCGCCAGGATCGGCAGGTCGCCGTCGTAGTTCTCGAGCGCGTCGAGGGGCGACGCAGCCAGGTCCAGACGGAACTCGATGCAGTCGGCCTGTTCGCGTGCGTCTGGCTCGTCGGCGAGATCCGCCGTCGAGGCCGCCAACACGAACGAATCGAAGTCCATAGACCGGCGTTCGTGAGCCGACAGCAAAAGCCTCGCGTCTGAGACTGTCCCAGCCGTCAGGACAGCTGTTCGGTCAGCGCCGGCACGACTGCGAACAGATCGTCGACGACGCCGTAATCGGCGACCTCAAAGATCGGGGCGTTGGGATCGTCGTTGATCGCGAGGAACGTCTCCGCTCGGACGCCGGAGACGTGCTGGACCGTCCCGGAGATGCCGACCGCGATGTACAGTTCCGGCGAGACGGTCTTGCCGCTCTGGCCGACCTGTCGGTCCGCGGGCAACCATCCGTTGTCGATGACAGGCCGGGAAGCTGCGATGGTCGCGTCCAGCGCGTCGGCGAGGTCGCGAACGATGTCCAGGTTGTCCTCGGATTCGATGCCGCGGCCGACGGCGACCAGCACGTCGGCCTCGGCGACGTCGACTTCGCCGCCGATCTCCTGGTACCCCGTGACGTCCGATCGAACGAGCGATTCGTCGATCGCGGCGTCGAAGGCCGTGATCTCGGCGTCGCCGGAGCCGTCAGCGCGCGGCCACGCTCCGGGGCGGACGGTTACGATCGCCTGTGATGCGTCGATATCAATTGTCGTCTCGACTTTTCCCTCGTACCGTTCGCGGGTGACCGTCAGGTGTTCGTCGTAGGACACATCGAGCGCGTCGGTCAACAGCGGGGCACCGAGTCGGTCGGCGACAGCAGGCGCGTAATCAAGGCCGTTGACCGTATCCGGAGCGAGCAGGACGGTCGGCTCGACGGTTTCGGCAAGCTGTGTGACTGCCTGCGTGTAGACATCGTGGTTGAACTCCTCGCCGTCGGCGACCGCGTGGATCGTGTCGACGCCCTCGCGGTTCAGCCGATCGGCGTAGCCCTCAACATCGCCGCTGACCACAGCGGCGTGTAGGTCTCCGTCGGTGGCATCGGCGAGGTCACGGCCCGCCGAAAGCAGCTCTAGGCTGACCGGACGCAACTCGCCGCGGCGATGCTCGGCGACCGCAAGGACCGTCATTGTGTCACCCCCGTTTCTTCGACGATAGCGGCAAGCTCGGTGGCTGTCTCGTCGGAATCGCCCTCGAAAATCGTCGCCTCTCCCTCGCTGTCCGGCTCGTAGAGAGCTGTTCGTTCCGTTGACGAGACGACCGCATCGTCATTGAGACCCAACTCAGCGAACGACTTGACGGTGATGTCGGCTTGCTGGGCGCGTGTGATGTCCTGGAGACTGGCGAACCGCGGCTCGTTAATCCCGGTCTGGACGGTCAACACTGCCGGTCGCTGGACGTCAGTCAGCTCCTCGAGGTTTCCTTCGAGTTCACGGGTAACGTGTGCGACTGACGGGTCCAGTTGCAAGTCGTTGACGACCGTCCCCCAAGCCCAATCCAGTCGCGACGCAAGTGCGACGCCGGTCGCACCGAAGGAGTCGTCTGCGGACTGTACGCCGGTGAAGACGAGATCCGGCTGTTCGTCGGCGACGACCGCCTCAAGTACCGCCGCTTTCGTCAGCGGGTCGAGCACGGAAAGCGACGCCAACTGTTCGTCCCAGACTCGGATCGCCCGGTCGGCGCCTTTTGCCAGCGCCTGCCTGATCGTCTCTTCGACACCGTCTGGGCCGACCGTAACGGTAACCACGTCTCCGCCTTCCACTTCGGTGAGTTGGACTGCTTCCTCAAGCGCGTAGGCGTCCCACTCGTTGAGGTCCGTCGAGAGGTATCGATCGTCGATGTCGAGACCGTCGATCTCGAAGACGGTATCGACCGTCGCCGCCTCCGTAATCGGAACGAGGATCTTCATCGGGAAGTGCTGACGGCCCGAACAGGGTAAACGTTTGGCAGACGACCCGACCCTGCGGAGGTCCAGGCCGTCGGCGGACACCAAGCTTACGGATAATCGAGGAGAAAGCCTCGCGCTTCAGCGCGGGGAGGAAGTCAATGCTCGGGACCCTCATCAGGGAACGAAATGAGGTTCTCTCGACCGATACGGAGCTTCTCTATCTGCCCCTCCTCGGCCATCGAGGACAGGAGTTGCGAGACTTTCGCGTTCGACCAGCCGGTCTCTTCGACGATACGGGCCTGTTTCATCCGGCCGTCGTTTCGCTGGAGGAGCCGTTCGACGCGCTCCTCGTCGCTCAGCAGCGTCTCGTCTATGTCATCCTCGTCGGACTGATCGCCAGACTGTCGGTCGCCCGTCGCCCGTTCGTCCGCATCGTTGTCCGCGCTGTCTGCTCCAGCAACTGCCATACCACCAGCCTCAGCCGCTGTCTCGATCGCGCTATCGTCAGAGGCAGGTGTCCCAGCGGACTCGTCCCCGTCGCCGGTTACGGTCGTAGTGTCGGTCTCACTCTCGGCTGTGATATGCGTGTCCGATTCGGCACCAGTCTGCTGTCTTGGGACGCGGCCAGCATAGACTGCATAGCCGACACCAGCAAGGACGCCGAGAGCTATCACAGCACCGAAAATCGCGCCGATTGGCGTGGTGGTCGTATCGGACGCCGGCGATATTGTCGGTGTCGGTGTCGGTGTCGCTGTCGGTGTCGAGGGTGTGGGTGGCGGTGAAATCGGATTGAAAACCGCGTACGGCCGACCTGTCGTGAACGTATGCGGACCGTCCCACACGAGGGCCCGGTTTTGAACGTTCGTGCTGACGTTGTAGAACTGGTAACCGTTCGGGCGAGTGATAACCAACCGTTCGCCGTCGCTGAGGTCAGCGAACCAGCGTGGCTCAGTCTGGAACACGTCATCGACGTAGATCCGTCCGCGTTCGTGATGGGTGAAGTTCGTCCACCGGAACGAGAGCACGAGCGATCCGCTCTCGGATCCGACACGCGTCGAACGCGTCGCGTTCGTAATTTCCATCGGACGACCGGTCGTTGCGCTGGCCAGGTCGCTTGCCCCCTCGAACGCGGCGAGCGTTCGGTCAGGACTCCGCCCCTCGAGGAACTGTTCGGCGAGTTCTTCGAACCCGGAGCGCTCACTTTCGTTATCAAATTGGAACGTCCGATTGACTGACCAGCGAGCATCGCCATTCGACTGTACGTCGATTCGGTAGGTCGTGTCAACAGCAAGGATCGGCTCGGAGACCGAGAGTGTCGGCCCGGGAGAGGCCGATAAATTGGAGTCGGTCGACCCACTGAGAGCGTGTGCGCCAAGGGGGGCGACACTGGTCACAAGGAGAGTAGTGACCAGCGCGATGGCGAAGAGGGCACGGGGCCACGCGGGCATTGTGTACTGGAGGATGCTTGCCGCTGGGGGAAAACCCTTTCTATCGCTAAATCGGGCGGTAGCGCCGTTCATCAGGAGATGTAGCGTTCAGGACGATGTTCTCTATGCAGCCGAGAGTAGATGGATTTTTCCGCATACCCGCTGTACCCTCCGGTAGACCGATGTCACCTCCCTCCGCCGGTCGGACAATCCTCCTCACGGTCGGGTTCCTTGCGGTCGTTGCCGTCGGCGCCACTGCTGGACTCGTTGGCCCGGCCGACACGCCGGACCAATCACAGACAGTAGACACGGCGTCCCCACAGCCAGCCCTTGCGCAGGTGAACGAAACCGTCAACTACCTACAAGTGTCCGACGCGAATCTCCAGACTGCAGGACGACATCGGGCGTCCGTCGACGTGACAACTGCCACACGGATGGACAGTGATCGTCTGTCAGTGGCGTATGCGCTCGAGTCGTTCCGGGTGCGCTTTGAGAGTGCAAACACCGAACGTGAGCGAACGGCCGCCGCCCGCGACCTCGTCACACGACTCGACAATAAGGCCGAAGTGATACAGCAACGACAACAGCAAGCCCTCAAACGGTATAATA
>JBEQBN010000058.1:0-6838 GCA_041639775.1 Halapricum sp. | reverse complement strand
AATCGGTGACGCCGGCGTCGATCGCCTCGCGCACTCCCTCCTCCTCGGCCTGGTCGAAAAACAGGACGAACGGACGGTGTGGATGGTCTTCCCGGACGGTCTCGAAGAACTCGATACCGGTTCGATCCGGCAGGTCGTAGGCGGCGACGATACAGTCGAAGTCGCGCTCCGCGAGCATCGACTGCGCTTCGGCGACACCTGTGGTCGCTTGTACCTGGAGGCGGTCTTCCTCCCGCTCCAAGAACGTCCCCACCAGTGTTCCAAGATGCGGGTCGTCACCGACGTAGAGGGCCCGTACCGACCCCGCCGTTCCCATAACCCGACAAATAGGTGCGATATCTACTATACTTGGGGGTATTTTTCACCCCGAATCGCGCTCAACGGCTTCGATCGCCCGCTGACCGATCTCGATCACGTCCGGTTCGAGGCGGTCGCCTGCGGCCTGCAGATCTGCCGTGTCGAACCACTCCCAGGCTTTTGGTCCGGCTTCTCCGGGATCGGGGTCGATCTCGCGGCTGTCGACCTGCCCGTAGAAGACGAAATCGATGTGCTGGTGGCCCACGTCGCCGCTGTGGACGTCGATGTCCTCCAGCAGAAAGTGCTGTGGCTGGGGAATCGACTCGACTGTGGGCGAGGCGATCTCCTCCTGTGGAGCGATCAGGTCGATCTCGCGACCGATCTCCTCGCGGACCTCCCGTCTGGCGGCCTCGTGGGGGAGTTCGTCCCGGTCGATGTGACCGCCTGGCGGGAGCCACATCCCGAGCTTGTCGTGGTCGTGTAACGCGACGGCACCGTCGTTGACGACGTAGACAGTCGCGACAAAATGACGCGTCGTCTCCATATGGCTCGTTCGGGATTCCCAACCCAAGAACCTGCGGTTCGTTCTCTGTGGACCGTCGTCAGGTTGGGATGTCCTCTTCGGCTTCCAGCAACTCGTGATAGCGGTTGCGGATCGTGACCTCGGAGATATTGGCCACTTCTGAGACCTCGTTTTGGGTAACCTTCTCGTTGGAGAGCAGCGAGGCGGCATACACTGCGGCAGCGGCCAGCCCAACGGGCGATTTGCCGGAATGGACGCCCTTGGACTTGGCCGTGCTGAGAAGCTGGCGGGCACGACGTTCGACCTCTTCGGAAAGATCGAGGTCGCTCGCAAAGCGGGGGACGTAACTCTCGGGGTCGGCAGGCTTGACTTCCAAGCCGAGTTCACGGACGACGTAGCGATACGTGCGAGCAATCTCGTCTTTTTCCACTCGGGAGACGGCGTCGATCTCGTCAAGGCTACGCGGCGTGCCGGCCTGGCGGGCAGCGGCGTACAGCGATGCCGTCGAGACACCTTCGATGGAGCGTCCGGGCAGCAGGTCTTCGTCGAGTGCCCGTCGATAGATCACTGAAGCGGTCTCCCGAACGTTCTCGGGCAGGCCAAGTGCCGAAGCCATCCGGTCGATCTCACCGAGGGCCTGCTTGAGATTTCGCTCTTTGGAGTCCCGGGTCCGGAATCGCTCGTTCCAGGTGCGTAGCCGCTGCATCTTCTCACGCTGGCGGCTGGACAGGGAGTTGCCGTATGCGTCTTTGTCCTGCCAGCCGATGTTGGTTGAGAGCCCCTTGTCGTGCATCATATTCGTCGTCGGCGCACCGACACGGGACTTCTCGTCTTTCTCGCTTGCGTCGAACGCGCGCCACTCCGGGCCGGGATCGATCTCGTCTTCTTCGACTACTAACCCACATTCCTCGCAGACGGTCTCCCCGCGCTCGGAATCGTGTGCGAGTGTTCCACCACATTCCGGACAGACGAGATCCTCGTCTGTCGCTTCCTCTGCCGTCTCTCGCTGACTCGTGTGCTCGTGGCGTCTGATGGTCGTGTCTGTCATTGGTTGGGGTGAATACGTCTCGGGCAAACGCCCACAGAACTACCTGACTTCAATATCCTGTTGTGGTCCAAACGTCTTAAATCTTTGGCTAGCCGAAAAATCTGTTTCTATGATCGAAAAATCACCTGTCCAATCACGCATTCCGTTGTTCGATTTCAGGACGAAACCGCGACTTTCGGGACGTGGTGTGGTAATTGGGCCCAACAGCGAGGGAAACGGTTTCGGGGGACGCTTTCGCATCGAAATCCTTACCGCCGGCCCCGTCTTCCGATGGTATATGAGCGATTCTACCGTCGATGCCGACGAGGTACGCCACGTTGCCGATCTCGCCCGGGTCGACCTCGCCGAGGCGGAACTCGAGCGGTTCGCCGAGCAGTTCGGCGAGATCCTCGACGCATTCGAGACGCTCGAGGAGGTACCCGAGGTCGAACGCGAGGCCGACCTCGTCAACGTGATGCGACCCGACGAGGTACGGGACTCCCTCGACCAGGAGCAAGCGCTGCAGAACGCCCCCGAAGACGAGGAGGGCTTTTTCAAGGGTCCGAAGGTGTCGTGAAATGAGCTACAACGCTTTTATCACCCGAGAGACGATCGAGGGCGGCGCGGAGGGACCGCTCGCCGACAAGACCGTCGCAATCAAGGACAACATCTCGACGGCGGGCGTGCGGACGACCTGCGGGTCGGCGATGCTCGAGGAGTACGTCCCGCCTTACGACGCGACGGTCGTCGAGCGCTTGCAGGAGGCGGGCGCGACCATCCCCGGTAAGACCAATATGGACGAGTTCGGGATGGGGACGACGACCGAGACATCAGCGTTCGGCCCGACCGACAACCCCGCGGCAGAGGGACGGGTTCCCGGCGGCTCTTCGGGTGGCTCGGCGGCCGCCGTGGCCGCCGGCGAGGCCGACCTCGCGCTGGGGACCGACACCGGCGGCTCGGTGCGCTGTCCGGCCGCGTTCACCGGCACGGTCGGGATCAAGCCCACCTACGGGTTGGTCTCGCGGTACGGGCTGATCGCCTACGCCAACTCCCTAGAGCAGATCGGCCCGATCGCCCCTTCCGTCGAGGAGGCCGCCGAACTGCTGGAGGTGATCGCCGGGCCGGACGAACACGACGCGACCACGCGGGAAGCGCCCGGTAGCGGAGAGTACGCCGCAGCGGCCGACGGCGACGTCGAGGGCCTGGAGATCGGAGTCCCGACCGAACTGCTTGATGGGGCCGACGAGGAGGTCGTCGAGACTTTCTGGGACGCCATCGACGAACTACAAGCCCAGGGCGCGAGCTACCACGAGGTCTCGATGGAGTCACTGGAGCACGCCGTCGAGGCCTACTACGTAATCGCGATGAGCGAGGCCTCCTCGAACCTGGCGCGGTTCGACGGCGTCCGGTACGGCCCCACACCGGAGTACGAGGGCAACTGGAACGAGGAGTTCGCGGCGGTCCGCGAGGAGGGCTTTGGCGAAGAAGTCAAACGTCGGATCCTCCTGGGGACCTACGCGCTCTCGGCGGGGTATCACGACAAGTACTACAAGCAGGCCCAGGACGCCCGCGCGTGGGTCAAGCAGGACTTCGATTCGGCACTCGAGGCGGCGGACGTGCTCGCCTCGCCGACGATGCCGATCCCGCCGATGGAGCGCGGCGAGAGCCTGGACGACCCTCTGACGATGTACCTGGCCGATGCGAACACGACGCCGGTGAACCTCGCGAACCTCCCCGCCATCTCCGTTCCGGCGGGCGAGACGAGCGACGGCCTGCCGGTCGGGTTGCAGTTGATCGGGCCGGCCTTCGGCGAGCGGGAGATCATCCGGGCCGGCAGTGCGCTGGCGTAAGACTGGAGCGGAGCGAGACACGGTTCAGAGGGGTACCGCAAATCGTATTCAAGCCAGAAGTAGTTCGTTTTTCGATACGTTTTTGCTTTCAGCGCGGAAACGACAATACGATGTCACTCCGCCAGCCCTCCGGACTGCGAACTCGCCTGCGGATCGTCGCGCTCGGGGCGGTCCTGCTGGCCTTTGACGTGGCGTTCGTGGCTGCCGCGTACGTCCTCGCACACGTCGCGCTTGCGCTGTTGCCGCTGGTCACCTACCAGTTCGAGGTGCTCACCTGGGCGCTCTCGTTCGATATCGTGCCGCTGGAGCCGGTGTTGCTCGTCGGGACTCCGCTGGTGTTGCTCGTCCAGTCGGTGTTCGGCTATCGACTCACGCTGCGTGAGGCCCGCGAGTACGACATCGGCCCGGACAGGGAGTTGAAGAATGTCCTCCTCGCCGATCGCAGTGCTGACGAGACAGACGACGAACCCGAGGAGACGGCCGTCGCCGCGCCGACGCTGGAGGACCGCGTGGCCCGTCTCGCACAGACGGCGGACGTGACGGTCCCCCACGTGAAAGTGATCGACGTCGAGACGCCGAACAGCTACGTCGCCAGTCGGCCGGGCCAGCGGACGTTGTTTCTCACCGTCGGCTTGCTGGAGGCACTCGACGACGACGAACTCGACGCGGTGATCGCCCACGAACTCGCTCATCTCAGCAACGGCGACGCGTTCGTGATGACCGCGGCGGCGTTCCTGCCGACGGTCAGCGGCCGCTTTCTCGACGGTCTCGCCGCTGGGCTGCGACGCTCGTGGATCGCGCGCAAACTGCTCGGTCTCGACGGAGAGCAGAACGCGAACCTGAGCAACCTCGAGATCCCGCTCCTGCTGTTTGCGCCCGTCGCCGTCCTCACCGTCGGGCCGCTGTATCTCGCCAGCACGGCGACCTACCGGTTGCTCTCCCGGATCCGCGAGTACGCTGCCGACGCCGGCGGGGTGGCGATCAGCGGGTCGCCGGCCGCGCTGGCCAGCGCACTCGAAACGCTGACCGGAGACCCGCGGGCCGAGACGGACCTCCGGGTGGCCGAGACGGGCGTCCGCGAACTATGTGTGCTCCCCTACGCGATGGGCGAGCCAAACAAGGAGACGACCGACGATAGGCTGGGACGGCTCCGACAGCGGTGTGGGGCCATTTCCGAGCGGGTGCTACCCGGCTCACACCCCGATCCCGAGGACCGTATTGCCGCGCTCCGGGATCGCCAGGCCGACCTTGAGCGATAGCCGGCGGTCGACCCCGACCGCATTTGACGATCCAGTCCGAATAGCCGCGAGTGAGCGATATCGTCGTCTGGCACCGCGCGGATCTGCGCAGCGTCGACAACCGCGCGCTCGCGGCCGCCGCCGAGGACGGCACCCCGGCACCGGTGTTCGTCTTCGACCCGCAGTTCTACGGGAGCGACGGGCTGGCCTGTGACGCCCGACTCCGGTTCGTCCACGAGTCACTGTGCGATCTCCGCCGCCAGTACCGCGACCGGGGCGGTGACCTCGCGCTGTTGCACGGCGATCCCCGCGAGATCATCCCGTCCCTGATCGATCGAGGCTACGAGGTGTACTACAACCGCGGCGTGACGGCACGGTACGGCCGACAGCGCGACCGGACGCTCTTCGATCGTGACGGCGCCACCGTCTTCGAGGACGACGGGATCGTCCGTCCGGACGAGCGCCACCGCGACGGCACGGTCGCAGCCGACACACGCGAGGGCTGGCGCGAACAGTGTGAATCGTACTTCGAGACCGAGCCCCACCCGAGACCCGGGTCGCTGCCGGACAACCCGATCGAGAGTACGACGACAATCGGAAAGGTTGAGGACCGATACGACGTGTCCCCGTCGAAATCAGATGTCCTGGAGGGTGGGACGACGGCCGGCCGCGAGCGACTGTCCCAGTTTATCGACCGTCTCGCTGACTATCCGGCCGTGATCTCCCCGCCAGCGGCCGCCGAGCAGCGCTCGTCGCGACTGTCGCCGTATCTCGCGATCGGGGCGCTCTCGCCGCGACAGGTCTACCAGCGTGTCCAGGACGCACCGGACTCTCGGGGCAAATCGATGTTCGTCTCCCGGCTGTTCTGGAATCGTCATTACACCCAGAAACTGGCTGATTGGCCGGGCTGGACCGAACGGGCGGTCAACCCCGCGATGCACAGGCTCTTTCGGGACGAACACGACCCCGATCTCGTCGCGGCCTGGAAGCGCGGCGAGACGGGCTTTCCGATGGTCGACGCGGCGATGCGGGCGCTGGTCGAGACCGGCTACCTCAACTTCCGAATGAGAGCGATGGTCGCCTCATTTTTCGTCTATGTCCTCCGAGAATGGTGGAAACACGGCGCGGATTTTATGTACCATCACCTGATCGACGCCGATCCGGCGATCAACTACACCCAGTGGCAATCCCAGGCTAATCTGACCGGTGTCCACCCCGTTCGGGTCTACGACCCGACGAAACAACTTCGCGAGTACGACCCCGATGGAGCGTTCGTCCGAAAGCACGTGCCCGAATTACGGTCGGTCCCGGAGGTCCATCTGGCTGAACCGGCGAAGATGGACGTGGCGACCCAACAGGAGGCCGGCGTCGAGATCGGGACGACGTATCCCTACCCGATCGTCGACTATCAGCGCCGCGCCAATGAGGCTCGCGAGCGCTACGCCGCGCTGGCCGACCGGGCAACGGAAGCGCTCGCCGATCCGCGGATCCGCCGGCGCGGCTCGTTCTCGAACCGTGAGCGCAACGATCGTGGCACTCGCGAGACGGACGAACAGACCTCCCTATCGGAGTTCACGTAATCGGTATCGCTTCGGTGTCGGCCCGCACCGATTCGTAGAGTTCTTCGAGGCGGTCGACTGAGTGATCGACGCTGAGGCGCTCGCGCCGGTCGAGACAGCTCTGGCTGAGTCGCTCGCGCTCCGCTAGCGCGCGTTCGAGCTGCTCTCTGAACGCCTCGATGTCCCCCTGCGGATACCGATAGCCGGTCCCGTCGTTGACGATCGTGTCCGAGAGCGCGCCGCTGTCGACGCCCACGACCGGCGTTCCACAGGCGTTGGCTTCGAGCGCGACAAGCCCCTGTGTCTCGACGGGGCTGGGGAACGCGAACACATCAAGCGTCGAG
>JBEQBN010000057.1:0-6893 GCA_041639775.1 Halapricum sp. | reverse complement strand
ATCGCCGGTAAACTGCGCGAGATTCGTCGCGGAGACAACCGGTTCGACGAAACCGGTCAGCCAGCCGAGCGCGAACCGCAACGCAACGAGCGTGACGACCAGCGGTGCGACCAGTAGTGACCCAGTGGCGAAACTGCTCCGGAGCCGGCGCTTCCAGTTCACGTGTGCATCTCCGACGGCAACCGCAAAAAGCTGACTGCCAGCGTGTGACGATCACGCTCGATCGTCGAGTCGGTCCCGGATCGCCGGTGGTATCTCCTCACTGTCGGATGCGTGTTCGGCGATCGCTGTGAGTCCGTCTGCTTTCTCGTCGGGAAACGACGGATCGAACAACTGCAATGCCGTGTTGATCGTCGACCAGTCGTCGTCCTCGGCCGCGTCTCGTAGCCCATTTGTCGGCGGCGCGAGCAGCTGGTTGACGATCGCGTCGGCCATCGACTCAACGATCTCACGTTCTTCCTCGTCGAGATCGAGCTTTGCAAGTGCCTTCTCTAGTTCGGCGGTCTTCCGGCGCTCCGCACCCGCATACATCGCGGAGATGACCTCATCCGCCCGCTTGCGCTTGTACTGCGTCAGCAACTCCTCGAAGGCGTCCTCGATCAACGCCTCGACCTCCAGTGCGGCTTCCCGACGCTTCTGTCGTGTCCTCTCTGTCACCGATTCCAGCGCGTCCAGATCGTATCGCGTCACATTCGACAGCCCGCCAACCGGCTCCGGCACGTCCTGTGGCTGTGCGAGATCGATGATCACGGTCTCGCCGGCCGTCTCTACCATTCCGGCGTCGATGACGGGATCGGACTTGCCGGTCGCCGAGACGACGACGTCCGCAGTCGATACTGCACGCTCCAGGGCATCCATACCGAGTGGCTGTCCGCCTACATCGACCGCATCGAGGACACGCTCGGCGCGTTCGACTGTCCGGTTCACCACGAGCAATCGATCGGCGTCCGTGCGAGCGTCCAAGGCCTTCGCCGCGAGCGTTGCCATCTCGCCAGCTCCGACTACGACTGCCGTCGCGTCCGTCAGATCGTGCTCGCTAGCGGCCAACTTGACGGCCGCACTCCCGACCGAGACGACCCCGTCGTTGATCGCCGTCTCCGAGCGGGCGCGCTCGCCGACGTGGATCGCTTTCGTGATCGCACTTTCCAGCACTGGACCGATCGCCCCGACGCTGCGAGCGTCTTCGTAGGCGTCTCTGACCTGACCGATGATCTGGTCTTCGCCGATGACGAGTGACTCCAGACCACTCGCTACCCGCATAATGTGTCTGAGGCTCGCTTCGTGGTCTTGCCACGCAAGGACTGAATCGGGGATATCTGCTGTGTATGACTCGAGGATATCCCTGCCAGTCTCGGCGTCGTCGGTGACCACGTACGCTTCCGCCCGGTTACACGTCTGGAGGGCAAACGCCTCCGTGACCTCCGGACGGTTGAGCAGTCGCTCGACTGCGACGCGCTGGCTGGTCGCCGTTGCCGATTCGATCTCGCCCACGTCGGCCTGCCGGTGAGAGACGCTTACACCGGTAATGACGCCCGTTGACGTTGTCACGTACTCTCACCCGCTATCAGTGCGATCACGGTATGTTGGTTCCTGCGTTCTATTATGTCCGCCAGTATCTAAAGCCTTTCAAACAGTGTGTACCGTGGTGGCACACCTCTTTGAACCTACGAGACGTGCGGTCCCTCGACGCCGACGACCGTATACCCCGCCTCGGAGACAGCCTCTAGGACTGCGTCTTGGTCGGTGTCGGCCTCATAGTAGAAGACGATGCGGAACGTACCTTCGCGGAGGAGTTGTTGACACTCCCAGACGAATTCCTCGTCTTCGAGTGTCAGTCCCTGATGCTGATTGAGTCCGAACTCGGGGTCGTCCGTGCCTGAATAGACGAACGTCTCCTCGTCAGGCGCAGCGTGTTCCGCGATGATGTCGCCGATCTCGATAGTGGTCTGGTTCAGTTCGGCTTCCTTGTCACGGCCGAGGTCCGTGTGTACGATCAAGCCGTTGAGTTTAATTTCGCCCGGTTCGAGCAGTTCTTCGGCCTGTCGATACAGTTCCTCGTCGATGATCTCTTCGGGCATTACTGGAGTTGGGTCGTCCGGCCTAATACGCCTCACGGTGTCCAGTTTGGAACACAACACTCATATCGACTGCCCGTCACTATTGAGACGTGCGACCGTTGCTTCGAAGATCTGCAACAGCTCTCTACGAGACGCTGCTGGAGTGGGAGCTATCGGGAACTCCAGATCACATCGCTGTCATCCAGGACGGAAACCGGCGCTACGCCCGCGAGCACGGTGCCGATGCGACCGACGGACATCGCCAGGGCGCCGAGACGACGGAAGCGGTCTTGGACTGGTGTGCCCAGCTGGACATCGAAGAGCTGACGCTGTACGCCTTTTCGACGGAGAACTTCAACCGCCCGCCGGAAGAGCGCGAGGCACTCTTTGACCTGCTTGCGGAGAAACTTCGCGAGTTCGCCGACGCCGATCGGGTCCACGAATCCAGGGTCCGGATCAGGGCGATCGGCGAAATTGACCGCCTACCCGAACGCGTTCAGGACGCCGTCGCGTACGCTCACCGGCGCACACGCTCGTATGACCGACTGCAACTCAACGTGGCGCTGGCGTATGGCGGACGGGCGGAGTTGTTGGGTGCAGCCCGTGATATCGCTCGCGACGTTCGCGACGGCGAGATCGAACCAAGTGCCGTCGACGTCGAGACGGTCGAAAACCGGCTCTATGACGGTCCGACGCGTGACGTCGATCTCATCATTCGGACGGGCGGCGACGAACGAACGTCCAATTTCCTGCCGTGGCACGCCAACGGTAACGAGGCAGCTGTCTACTTCTGTGCACCGTACTGGCCGGAGTTTCGGAAAATAGACCTGTTGCGTGCGATCCGAACCTACGAGTCCAGAACACAGTCTTGGCGCAAGACGAGAGTCCAGCGTGCACTCGCGTTGGTCCGTGCCGTCGAAGCCGAGCACGGCGACGGGAGTCGAATACTACAGCGACTTCGGAAGCGACTCCCGCGTGAACAGGCTGACGCGCTGTGTGAACAGACAGAGATCGAACGACCCGCGGACTGACTGTGGTGTTTTCGGTCTACCCGGTCTGTGCGACCCGCTCAATCATACGATCAGGGGGATCGACCTCACCGGTGACGTTCGTTCCGTCGTAGTCTTTGACTGTCAGCAGGATCGGTTCCTCGCCAGCCAACCAGTAGAAGGCATAGCGTTTCGTCTGTGCAACGACTGCTGTCTCGGGAAATGCGTCGCTGTCGGCCTCACTGATTGTAAACGGTGCCGTGTGTTGGGCCTGTAGTGTTGCAGCCATAATTGTACGTGACTGTAGACGCCAGACGGTAATAAGTCTTTATTCGGAGTCGAGTTAATTCTTATATGAGTGTCACCACACACCACGAGAGAAAACCGCGTGGTAGCTACACGACCTGACAGTACGACATCTCCTCCGAGTTGAGCGTGGCCACAACACCTTTGGGAGTGTCCGGCACACGTCTAGGTATGGACGCAGAAGGCCTCTTGAAGGTCGTCCTCGTACTGGTCCTCGTGTGGATCCTCTTAGAGATAATCGGCGAACTCCTCGGCATCCTTGGCTGGTTGCTCGGCCCCTTCCAACCACTACTGGGGTTGGTAATTGTCGTGTTGATCGTGCTGTGGTTGTTCGATCGACTGTAGAACCGCGTGCAAGCGTCGGCATCCATACTGATTGTCGTCAGCGCCAGCTGTCGGATCGCGACGCTTATTGTTGATACCCGTCTACTGAGGGCTGTGTACAGCCTGAACGTCCCGCCGCCGTCGGCAGTGACACGGCTGGCCGGCGAACTCGCGCGGGAGCTCCCACGCGCCCGTACTCGCCAGCGGGGCCAACACACGCTCGTCGGCAAGCGGCTCGGCGACGGTGACGGCGCTCGCCTTGCCACACAGATAGACACAGAACTAACTGGCGTCGAGCCGTTCGAACTCCAGGTTACCGGCATCGATCTGTTTGAGACGGCACCGACCGGCTCCGCCCCGGTCGTGTATCTCACGGTCGAAAGTCCTCCCCTCAAGGCCCTACACGAGCGGCTATGCACGATGTTTGATCCGGTTGCGGGACTGGAAGGTGACGACTACACGCCACATGTGACAATCGCGCGGGGTGGCGAGTTGGCCACAGCACGTCGACTCGCCGAGCGAGAAATCGAACCAGTTCGGTGGACGGCCGATCGACTATCCGTCTGGGACAGTCATCGGCACGTATCGGTGCGTGAGTTCTCGCTTCCGCTGTGATCGGCGCGTCGGACACAAGAATCATTACGCCCGACAGTGACAACAATGGTATGGTAGAGCTCGATGTTACGCAACTCGGGTTAGAGGTCGGTGGTAGCGGCGCACTCGGACTGTTGATCGGGTTCGCCGCCAAGAAGATCGCGAAGGTGATCGCGGTCATCATCGGCGCCGAACTCGTGTTGTTCAAGTATCTCGAATCGCGAGGTATCCTCTCGGTCGATTGGAATCGACTCACAGCCGGGCTGACGAAAGCTAGCGAAGCTAGCACGAAGCAGGCCCAAAGCTGGGTTGAGACGTTCATCTCGACCGCCGGCGTCGGTGCCGGCTTCGTTGGCGGATTTGCACTTGGCTTCCGAAAAGCGTAACCTCATTGCAACGTATATGTCAACACCAAACGAGCGACTGATACTGGCGTTTGACCGTGATGAGACAGTTGACGTCAATCCGCCCGTGGACAAGGAGGCAGTGCCACTTTCCTGGATTAAACACTGGGACAGCGAGACAGACCACGAAGTCTGGGCAATCGGCAATCAGAAGTTGAAATCCGAGGCCGAGATTCCAGGCGTTCGCGAGGCCGTCCTGGCGCTCGAAAACGAGTGGTACCGGGAGTTTACCGAAACTGACGACGACGACAGCGTCGACGGTTGGCCGCGCCGTGCCCGTCGCGTGGAGATGCTTGCCGAGCTGTTCCCGGACGCGGACGCGTATATCGTCGTCGACGACAAAGACCTCTCGTATGTCGATGGCTGGTCACATTACTTCCCGTGGGAGTTCGTCGATGCAGTCCGCAACGGGGACTTCACCCTCGACCCGCCGTCCTGAAGACGCAAGAACCACTGATACGGACGGTTGTACGTCTGTTCCGGATCGATCGGCCCTGTATACGCTCGTACCGATAAATCGTTACAACCGACCGTATGGGAGCTGCTACCGCCGATTGATGTCGTCCTCGTCCTGGATCATCCGTGTTTCGGCGTTCCCGCTTGAGACCTCGTTGGCCAGGTCGTAGAAATCGTTCTGCAGACCGGCCGGGAACTGGACGACTCCGACCCAGGACCCGTCGTTTTGCCACTCCTCGCGCTTGAGTTCCCCGAACTCCCGGATCTTTGCCTGTCCACTCCCCGCGTAATCCGGCGGCAACTGGACGGCGATGGTCACCTCGTCGAATCTGATCGGGATGACCGGCCGGAGCGCGTCCAGCGCCTCATCGACCTGGTTCTCGACGGGTTCCATCGGGTCGACTCGGAAGTCAGTCTCCTCCAGAGCGGACTCGATCCGCTCCGGTGGGTGGGGTGCGTCGTCCATCTGCGGGTTGACCGCGTTGCGCGTGATTCGCTGGACCAACTGCTTGTGCTTTTGCTCTTGCATCTCCTTGCGCTGTTCGGCCGTGATTTGGATCTCACCGCGTTCGATCACTTCCGGGATAATCGCCAATGGGTCGGTCGTGTCGAACACCTCCTCCAGCGCGTTCTCGGGTGGTCGGTCCCCCCGGGAGGCGTTCTCGAAGACGTCCTCGGCGGCGATGACGTCCTCGAGTTCGCCGTCGAACTCCCCACGCTTGATCGCCAGGGCAGCGTCCGGATCGACTAACACTTCAAAGCGCTCGCCGTGACTCTCCAGGCGAGCCGTGACTGCTTCGTCAAGGGATATCATATATCGGTCCTACTTGCGGACGGGTAAAAGGTGTTTCCGAACTCGGGACAACTGCTCTCACTGCCAGGTGATATACAGCAGTGTCGCAATGCCGAACGCCTCTAGGATTTGAAGGACCATCATCACCTCGACAGCGAGTGGGACCGTCAAGAGCGCGGGCGTGGCGGTCGGTGCGCTCAAGTAATACCACAACGCGACAACGTTTTCCGCGAGGAGAAACCCGGCGAAGACGATCGAACCGAGCGTGAACGTCGATCTGATCTCTCGGTAGAGCCGTCCCCAGATGACGATCAATGCCGTTAACAAGACGACATTTAGTGTCGCCGCGACACGCGCAGCGTCCAGGAGTGTTTCGAGATACGTCATAGTCGGCCTCCCTGTACCCCGCGCGTTCGAGTTCGTCTGTCAGTCATTGGTCTACCTGTGAGATGATCTCCTCAATCGTGTCCCAGTGCTGTCGTGCCCGCTCGCTCGGCAGATACACTGCACCGTAGCTCTTGTCGGCACTCGTGATGACGTCGTTGTCCTCCAAGACGTCGAGATGGTGCCGGACGGTGTTGTACGCGAGGTCGAGGTCCTCGGCGAGGCGGTTCGCGTTGCGCGGTCGATCGTCCAGGGCGTTCAAAATACGTGCCCTGTTGGGGCCGCCCCGAGTCCCTGCTAGCGTTTGCCACAGCACCGCCTCCATACGCCTTCCGATTCTGCCCCAGTGTAAAATAAACCACCGGTCGGGTACCTCGATGACCGCAACAGATCGACCACTGATCGTCCGCGTGGGTCCTTCGAACGAAGTACCTCTCGGAACTGTCTGCCAAAGGTGAGTGGAGCCGCTCGAACGTATCCATCTATTCGTCCTATCAGAACCAACGGGATAGTGGTTTTGGTAGATTAGACTCAATTCTCTCGCAAATCTGGCTCGTGCTATGAGGTTATGTACGTCGGATTTTCG
>JBEQBN010000056.1:0-6915 GCA_041639775.1 Halapricum sp. | reverse complement strand
GGCCGATCATCACCGACGAACACGGCGAGGTCGACGTCGAGGAGACGACTCGCCGAGCGCACGCGTTGGCCGGCCAACTCAGCGACGTGGTTCCAGTTATCACGGGCTTTCTCGCCGAGGATCACCAGGGGAACGTGACGACGCTCGGCCGCGGCGGCAGCGACACGAGCGCCGTGATGCTTGGGAAGTATATGGATGCCGACGAAGTCATCATCGTCACCGACGTCGAGGGCGTTATGACCGGCGACCCTCGCGTCGTCGAAGGCGCACGCAACGTCAGCGAGATTACCGTCGACGAACTGCGAAATCTCTCGTTTCGGGGAGCCGAAGTGGTCGCGCCGTCGGCGCTGTCCTACAAGGATGCCGACCTCTCCGTGCGGGTCGTCCACTACCAGCACGGTGACCTGCTGGCGGGTGGCACGACCATCGAGGGCCAGTTTGAGAGCCTGATTGACTTAGAGGAGACACGGCTGGCGTGTGTCACAATTGCCGGCCGAGCGATTCGAAATAGTCCGGGAATTCTCGGTGAGCTCGCATCGTGTCTGGGTGACGAAGAGATCAACATCGAGGCCAACTCCTCAGGAATGGACTCAATCACGTTCTACGTTGCCGCCGCCGATGCCGACGAGGCCGAGGCGTTGTTGCACGATGAAGTCGTCGAAGACGAGACGCTCTCGTCGGTGACCGTCGAAGACGACATCGCAGTCGTACGTGTGACCGGCGGGGAATTCTCCAACGAGAACGGCGGGGTCAAGCGCGTCGTCGATCCGCTCGCTGACGCCCACATCGAACTGTACGACGTGATTACGTCCGCAACGTCGGTGTCGTTGTTCGTGCCGTGGGACGACCGCGAACAGGCGCTACAGCTGGTTCAAAAAGAGTTTTGATGAGTCCGATGTTGCTATCATCTGAGACTGTTCTGAGCGGTATCAGCCAATCGGTCTGATCGCCCATCCGACGTGCATTTCAGGTTCGGTCGCGTGTTACGGTGTATGAATGCGATTTCGCTTGCGACTTCGACATCGAGCACGGGGAGTCAGCTATGAGCGGCAAAGACAAGTACTACAACAAGGCCAAACAGGAGGGGTATCGCGCCCGATCGGCCTACAAGCTCAAACAACTCGACGAGACCGCGGGACTGCTCGGCGAGGGCAACACCGTGATCGACCTCGGTGGTGCGCCCGGCGGGTGGCTTCAGGTCGCCGCCGAGCGAGTCGGTCCCGAAGGGACTGTCGTTGGGGTCGACCGCCAGCGGATCGACGACCTGGACGATCCGGACGCGACCGTCGAGTACGTCCGCGGAGACATAACCGAAGACGCGACCAACGCCGAAATTCGAGAGCTACTTGGCGCCGACAACGGGACCGGTGGCCCGGCCGATCTAGTGATGTCGGACATGGCACCGAACGTCACCGGCGAGTACAGCGTCGATCACGCTCGGTCGGTCCATCTGGCGCGTCAGGCGCTCGAGGTCGCGCTCGGTCTGCTTGATTCCGGCGGGGACTTCGTCGCGAAGGTCTTCGACGGTCGAGACCTGGAGGACTTCGAGGCCGATGTCGAGCGGGAGTTCGAGTACGCCCGCCGGGTCCGTCCGGACGCGACGCGTGATTCCTCCTCGGAGGTCTATCTCGTCGGTAAAGGACGGCTCACCGCGCCGGTTCGGGAAGGCGACACGCGAGAGGTCGAGATCGTCGACACCGGCCGCGATGGGGACGGCATCGCCAAGATCGACGGGTTCACGGTCTTCGTCTCCGGCCTCGAGGAGGGCGAGACCGCCACCGTCCGGATCGACGACGTGAAGCCGCGCTACGCCTTCGCCCAGCCGGTCAAGTAGCTGTCCGCTCCGTGGTCGTTCGCTGTGCCCGAAGCAAAATATCGGTAGTTTCTTCGTGGTAATTCGGGAACGAACTAGATATGCGTTCGCGGGGACTCGTGACTGAACTCGGTTTCCTGGCCGTCGTCAGTGCCAGCCTTGTCCTGACAGGGGCATCTGTATACGTCACTGAGAGTATCCCACTTGCGACATCGAGTACAGGCGACCTGACGATCGGCTATCTCGCCGGCCTGGCACTCGCAGACGCGGTCAATCCGTGTGCGCTGGCAGTCCTGCTCGTGTTGTTGACGACGATACTCACGCGCCACCCCGAACAGCGATACCAGACACTCTGGGCCGGGCTCGCGTTCGCGGCGGCAGTATTCGCCAGCTACGCCGTGCTGGGCGCGCTGTTGATCGCTGGGCTGAAGTCGACAACCGATATCGTCAGTGCTCTGCAGTTCGAGCGACTACGGCAGGTGTTCGGACTCTTCGCGATCGTGATGGGGCTGTTAAACTTCAAAGACTGGATCAGTCACGGCGCGGGCGGGTTCGTCCTCGAGGTGCCTCGCTCGTGGCGCCCGTCGATGCAACGCTACCTGACTGACCCGCTCTGGCGGTTCCGCTCTGTCGTCATCGGGTCGTTTCTCGCCGGCGTGAGCGTCACGCTGTTCCTGTTGCCGTGTACGGCCGGCCCGTATATCGTCGCCGGTGGGCTGCTCGCGCCCTACCCTTGGTCGACGTCGCTGCCGCTGCTGGCGGCGTATAACCTCGTGTTCGTCCTGCCGATGGTCGCCGTTACGCTCGTCGTCTACGGCGGGTTCGCCACCGTCGATGAAATCGGCGACTGGCGAGAGGCGAACGTCGAACGGCTGCATTTCGTCGCCGGCGTGATCCTCTTTGCCCTCGGCGTCGCGCTCGTGGCCGGGATCGTGTGACCGGAACCGGTAGATTATTCGAATAGTCGGAAATATTCGCTCCTATGGAGCGGTCAGAGGCGATACGACTGGCAATCGCGCTCGGGGTGATGGGCGGCATCGTAGCCGGCACGCTCGTGTACGTCCAGAACCCGACAGCGAGCGACGACACGGAATGGGACGTGGATGTCTCAGAGCTATCGACCGAGGACAACACCAGCGTCTGTGTCGTCTTCTTTTACTCGCCGAGCTGTCCACACTGTGGGAACGTCGAAGAATTCCTCGCTGCCGTCCCCGACGACGTGAATCTCACCGTGCAGAGATACGAGGCCCGGAAGGAACCCGCTCGTTTCGATCGGTATCTCGAAGCCTACGACGTACCCGAATCCGATCGCGGAGCCGTCCCCGTCGTGTTCGTTGGCGAGGAATACGCCATCGGCGACCGGCCCGCGATCGAACTGATCGTCGATGCGATCGAGTCGGGCGAGACTGTCCGCTGTCCGGCCGTCAGCGAAACGACGAACTGAGCAAGGTGGCACTGTTGTGTGCGAAATGTTCTTTAGTTGAGAGTGCAGGAAAGCGATAGATGGACCGCGCCGTCGCACCGGTCGTCTCGACGATCCTGCTGATCGCGGTCGCCGTCATCCTCGCGGCGACGATCTCGGTGTTCGTCTTCGATTTCGGCGAGGAAGTCGAGGAGACAGCGCCGGTTGTCGGCCAGTCCAGTGGAGAGTTCAGCGCTCAGAGTGGGAACGACGGACGGATAGTGACCATCAGCCACGTTGCAGGCGACGATATCCCCGTCAGGGAGATGGAAGTCGCAGTAGCTGCGACGTGCAGTGACCGAACACAGCGCGGCCGGCTAGTGAACTTGCCGCTCGAAAGCAACAAGATCGAGCAGTCGAACATCAACGGGACCGATATCTTCGATAATCGTTACGATACGGGCTATTCGTGGGATCTCGGTGCGCTGAAATCAGAATCGTTCACTGCAGGTGAGAAAATCGAATTCCGGATCCCCGACGGGGAGTGTGGCCTCACAAGGGGTGACACCGTCACCGTCCGAGTGATCCACGTCCCGACAAACGCGGTCGTGATCGAGCAAGAACTCACAGCCCGGTGATCACAGTTGCTCGGCGATCGCCGGCGCGGCGCTGACCTCGCTGACAGGGCGTTCGAGCGTGTCGGTCCCGTAGATCGCCTCGACGCCGGCGGCCGAAAGCTTGAGCACGGCGTTGCGGGCCAACATCGGGTGGACACAAGTGACGAACACGCGCGCGGCATCGCGCTCGCCGATCGCGGCCACGGCTTCGGACATCGTCGAGCCGGTGGCGACGATGTCGTCCACGAGCACCACGTCTCGGCCGGCCACGTCGGCGTCGCGGGGTTCGATCTCGACGTCGGTACTGGAGTGGCGAGTCTTCTCGAAGTAGTCGGTCTCCCCGTCGCCGTAGGCGTCCCGGACAGTCCCGGCGAGATCGATCGCTCCCTCGTCAGGCGCGACAAAGACCGGATCAGTCAACTCAGCCAGCGGCTCGGCGAGTCGGCCGGCGGCGTCGACCGCGGTCGTGGGCACGTCGAAGAAATCGGTCACGCTCCGCTCGTGGGGAGTGACCGTCAGCACGCGATCGGTTCCCGTCGAGACCGCACGCGCCATCGCCCGCGCGGAGACCGGATCGCCGGTCTCGAAGACTTTGTCCTGGCGGGCATAGCCCATATACGGAAGGACGGTAGTGATCTCGGAGACGCCGGCCTCCCGGAGGGCGTCCTGCAGTTGCAGGAGTTCGAGATGGGCGTCGCCGGTGGGCGTCGAGGCGACGACGACCGCCCGATCAGTTGGGGGGTCCGGGACACGGACCTTCAGTTCCCCGTCGGGAAAGCGATCGTACTCGACGGTGGCGAGCGATCGGCCGGTGACGGCGGCGAGTTCGGCCGAGAGGATCTGGGAGTGCGAGCCGCTGACGATCATACGCGGTCGCAAGCGGGCCGGGATAAACCCGTTTTCGGTATTCAGATGAGGTGGCCGAGCTACTGGTCCGGAATCGCGAACCCGACCGTCGCATCGAGCCCGAGCGCGCGCGAGCGCCATCCGCTGGCGCCGTCTTTGGCCGCCGCGGGATCGACCAGAAACCGCCCCGCACCGGTGATCGCGACGACGCCGCCGTCGGCGATATAGCCGACATCGACGATGGGCTCGTCCGTCGGCGTCTCGCGTTCGCGCCAGCCCTCGCCCGCAGTTTCGAACAGCCCGTCGGCCGTCACAGCGTGGGCTCGCGAGTCCTCGGCGGCCACGACCGACGTGTCGGCGTCGAGTTCACGCGTCCAGCCCGGTCCGAGACGATAGAGTCCGTCAGTCGTCCCGGCGTACGGCGTCGGCCCGCCGACCACGTCCCGGGCGTCGTCCAGTCCGACGTGCTCGATGCCCTCGTCAACCCGGAAAACGCCGTCAGCGGTGGCAACGAGCGGCCCGTCGATCGCTCGCGGCTCCGGGACGGTGCCCAGTTCTACCCATCCCGAATCGGTGGCACGGGCGACAGTCCCGTCCGGCGCGACCGCGAGTGGTGCGTCCCCGTCGCCGACCGCCACAGCCGGGCCGAAGTCAAGCGACTCGACGGCCGGCTCATCATCGGTCGGATCGATCGCGAGCACGTCCTCGTCGGTCGCGACCAGCAGGTCCGTGCCGTGGGCGGCAATATCACGGGCCGTACAGCGATGGTGGAGTGTGAACTGTCCGATACGGTCGTTCGAGACCGACACCTCGACGACGCCGAGCCCCGCCGCAACGTAGACGTCAGTCTTACCGAGCGTATCGGCGTAAATCCGGTCTTCCTCGAGTTCTCCCATACGTGTGGACGCGCGATAGAGCGTCGAAAACGTGTCGACATCGGCGCGACCGGACCGGTCACTCCGAAAGCGCGGACACGAGCTGTTCGAACTGTTCGCGGTAGTACGCCTTGGCACGGGCTTCGGCAAGCCCGCCAGCGTCGGCGAAGGCCTGTTCGAATCCACCCATCCGCCACAGCAGCGTCGAGAGTTGATACAGGGGCCGACGTCGTTCGTAGCCGTCGTCGGTTGGGAACTCGTGGTGGTCTCGATACCCCTCGTGGAGCCGGTCCCGCAGGGACGCCCGCCGGTCGGGATCGCGAACGACCGAATCGACGAACAGCAACTCCGCCTGAGCGACGTTGTACTCGGGGTGACCGGCGAGAGCGTTCTGCCAATCGAGGACGGCCCTGATCGGCTGGTCGGCGTCGGGATCGAACGTTAGATTAGCCGGGCGAAAGTCGTCGTGGACGAGCCGCGGCGTCGCGGTGGTCGGGACGGTCTCGATCGAACGGTCGATCGCGCGTTCCGCAGGGTTTTGCAAGTCGTCAAAGGGTGTCGATTCGAGACGATCGAGGTGTCGGCGCGTGAACGATTCGAAGAACTCCCGCCAGTCCCAGGTGAGATTCTCGACGACGAGACGGTCGTCCGTAAGCCCGAAGTAGCCGAATCCCTCGAAAGCGATCGTCGAATGGAGTTCACCCAGGATCTCGCCGACCTGTGTCATAATGCGGGCCTGCAGGCTATCGGTAAGGCCGTCGAACTGATCGGAAAGACTCTCGCCCTGCATACGCTCAGTGACAAAGTACGGCGGGATATCACGAACCGGGTTCGGTTCGAACACGAGAATGCGTGGCACCGGTAGTGAGGTCCGGTCAGCAACGTACTCGTGCAGGCGCGGTTCGAGCGCAAACGTTGCCTCATCGTTGTGCTGGAACTTTACAACGACCTCGTACGTTTCGCCCTGATAGCTCAGCGAGACGATATAGACATCACTTTGACTCCCGCCAGTCGGCTGCTCGTAGGTGAACTCCTCGTAATCCGGCCCGGACTCCTCAAGCACGGCCTCGATGTTTGCGGCGGGAGAGGGCACGATAGTATCTATGTGGACCCCCTAAGTGAATGTTACCCATATCGGATACCACGTCAGGTGGCCACATAGCACAGACTCGGGCGTGACAGCAAAATCGAAGGAAGCAATCTTTAAACGCACCGGTACGAAAATGGAAGGTACCATGGCTCGTTTCGACAAAGCCGAGGGACGCATCCTTGACAAACAGATCTGTATGCGCTGTAACGCCCGCAATCCCGAGCGCGCCGATCAGTGTCGCAAGTGCGGCTACAAAAACCTCCGGCCGAAGG
>JBEQBN010000055.1:0-6934 GCA_041639775.1 Halapricum sp. | reverse complement strand
CACCTTATCGACAACCCCGAGGCCGAAATCACGGACCTAATGGAACACGTCAAGGGGCCGGACTTCCCGACGGGCGCGAACATCGTCGGCAAGGACGCAATCTACTCGGCGTACGCGACCGGTCGAGGGCGACTGACCGTCCGCGCGGAGTTCGAGGTCGAGGAGACCGCAACCGGGGGGGATCGGATCGTCGTCACCGAACTCCCATTTCAGGAGAACAAGGCCCGGATCGTCGAGCGGATCGCCGACGACGTTAACGAGGGCGTCATCGAGGGCGTCTCGGATCTGCGCGACGAGTCCGACCGGGACGGCGTCCGGATCGTCATCGAGTGCAAGCGCGGCGCGAACGTCGACGTCGTGAAAAACCAGCTGCTGGAACATCACCTCGAATCGACCTTCGGCGTGATCAACCTCGCTCTGGTAGACGGCCAGCCAAAAGTGCTGACACTGAAAGAGACCCTCCAGCACTACGTCGAGCACCGCCGGGAAGTCGTTCGCCGGCGGTCGGAGTTCGACCTGCAGGAAGCCGAGGACCGGGCACACATCCTCGAAGGCCGGCTGACGGCCGTCAACAACGCCGAGGACGTCGTCGAACTCGTTCAGGAGGCCGAGGACCGGTCGGCCGCCAAGAAGGCGCTCGTGAAGCGATACGACTTCTCGACGGAGCAGGCAGCACACGTCGTCCGGATGCAGATCGGGTCGCTGACCTCCGCCGAAGCCGGTGAGATCGAGGCCGAGTACGAGGACGTACAGGCCGAGATCGAGCGACTGGAAGCGATCCTCGAAAGCGAATCGAAACTCGACGAGGTGATCAAAGACGAGTTGCGCGCGGTCAAAGACGAATACGACGACGACCGCCGGACCTCGATCGTCGAGGACGCCGGAACGGTCACTCGTGAGGACCTCGTCCCGGAGGAAGACGTCGTGGTCGTTATGACTGCTGAGGACTACATCAAGCGAATGCCTGCCGAGAACTTCGACCCTCAGCGCCGCGGCGGCAAGGGGATCATCGGGTCCGATCCGAAGGACGGCGATCGGGTGACGACGGTCTTTCAGGCGCATAGCCACGACTACCTGCTGTGCTTTACCAACCACGGCCAGGTCTACCGGCTGAAAACCTACGAGATACCGGAGATGTCTCGGACTGCTCGCGGAAAGTCCGCGGTCAACCTGCTTGATCTGGACGACGGCGAACAGATCACAGCAGTCGTGCCGACGGATGACCTCGATCCCGAGGAGTCCATCACGATGGCGACCCGACAGGGGTACGTCAAGCGCACGCCCTGCTCGGCGTTCGAGAACATCCTCTCGACTGGCATCAGGGCGGCGAAACTCGAAGCGGGCGACGAACTCGTCGACGTCGAGGTGACCGATGGCACGAAGGACCTAGTCGTCGCCACGGAAGGCGGGATGACGATCCGATTCGACGAGAGCGACGTCCGGGAGATGGGGCGGTCGGCTCGTGGCGTCCGCGGGATCGATCTCGAAGACGGGGACGCGGTCGCCGGACTCGTAGCGATGGACGACGACGACGGCCGTGCGCTGCTGACGGTCACGAAACGCGGCTACGGCAAGCGGACGGCACTCAGTGAGTATCGCCGCCAGTCCCGTTACGGTAAGGGTCTAATCGACATCAAGACCGGCGACCGCAACGGGCCGGTCGTCGACGTCAAGGCGGTTAAGGATGACGACCACCTCGTCGTTATGAGCGAGGCCGGCCAGATTATGCGCTGCCCGGTCGCGGACATCTCGACGGTCGGCCGGAACACGAAAGGCGTGGTGATTATGGACGTCGAAAGCGACGACAGCGTGGCCTGTATGGACGTGATTCCGGCGGGTTCGGAGACCGAAGAAGACGACATCGACGAGTAGGGCGAACTCTCGACGCTTTTCCCCACGTTTTGCGCGAGTGACAGCGGGAACGAGCGGAAAAGTGGTCATTGGACGTCGAAAGCGACGACAGCGTGGCCTGTATGGACGTGATTCCGGCGGGATCTGATTGAGGGGCTCAGTGCGCGTCTGAGTGCCGTTCCGCAACCGGTCGATATTTTCCGTAGCCGATAGAAGCGATAGTATGGACGTCAGTCGAGAAGCCGCCCTGATCGGAGTCCTCCTCGTCACGGGTGCCGTCCTGATCGCGCTCCCGATTCTCGTTCCGCCAGATATCCCGGACGACCGGGTCGAGTACTACGTGGAAGACGACTGGATGGACAACGATGATCAGTCGAACCTCGCTTACGCGAACCTCACCGAGGCCGAACGTGCGGTCTTCGAGGAGGCACGTCGGACGAACGAGCGAACGGACCGCGGCACAACAGTCAACTTCTCAGTCCGCGATGCACCCGAGTCGCTAACGCCACCACCGGACAGTATCAGGATCTACAACGTTCGATACGAGGGCGAGTGGTACCTTCTGCAGGTCAAACATCTCACGTACGAGGCGGATTTCGTGACCCAACACCTCCCGCGGCTGGGGTCGATGGCTCTCGGGACCGTGTGTCTCCTCGGTGCCGCGTACCGACGGTTCGCCGCCTGATCGCCGAGTACTTTCGCACGACTTTTGGGTATGCCCCAATTATAGGGGGTTACGACACGATGATCTCCAAGGGTTGCGAGCAGTGTGCGAAAGGCGGCAAGATGGTCATATTCGTCTACGGGTACTGCGACCAGCGCGACTGTTTCTACTGTCCCCTTGGGGAGAACCGCAAGAACGTCACCGACGTCTACGCCAACGAACGGAAAGTTGAGGAGGACAAGGACATCATCCGCGAGGCCGAGCGGATGAGCGCGATGGGCTCGTCGATCACTGGCGGGGAACCCCAGGAAGTGATGGATCGGACGACTCGATACATCTCGCTGCTGAAAGACGAGTTCGGCGAGGACCACCACATCCACCTCTATACCGGTATCACCGGCGGCCGGGAGAATATGCGCCGGCTGGCCGAGGCCGGACTGGACGAGATCCGGTTTCACCCACCGTTGGAGCAGTGGGGCGATCTCCACGGGACTGAGTGGGAGGAGATCCTCTATATCGCTCGTGAGGAGGGGATCACGCCGGCCTTCGAGATCCCCGGCATTCGGCCCGAAACGGAGTTTCTGGAGTTCATCGACGAGGGGGCCGCGGAGTTCTGTAACGTCAACGAGTTCGAGATGTCAGACGGGAACTTCCGGCGGATGCAAGAGCAGGGCTATGAGCTACGAGAAGGACATATGAGCGCCGTCGACGGCGACCGCGAGGAGATTCTGGACGTGATGGGCAGCCACGAGAAGGTCTACTTCTGTACGTCCGTGTTCAAAGACGCCGCCCAGCACCGTCGTCGGCTCAAGCGGATGGCCCGGAACGTCCGACGGCCGTTTGACGAGATCACCGACGACGGGACGCTGGTCTATGGCAAGACGACGGTCGCACCCGGGCGATTCGAAGATTTGGGCGTCCCCGAAGAGTACTATACAGTCAAATCCGAGCACGTCGAGGTCGCCTGGTGGCTCTTAGAGGAAATGGTCGACGAGGGTGATATCGAACGTGGCGAGATCGTCGAACAGTATCCGACAGTCGACGGAACCGTTGTCGAGCGAACACCCGTGGCATAGCGGACGCCGAGTGACGTGCGGTGTGTCTCCGGTGCCGAGTGCAACTGGGGTGCGGCCATTCATCGCAATTTTCACATTCACTCGACAGAGATAACTAAAATTAATAAGCATCCGGTAATATCCCAGCGTGCTGAACGATGATCTGCCCGTACTGTGGCCACGTTGACGAGGAACGGACAATTCCGAAAATCACAACGAAAGGAACTACGAGATCGTTGGGGAACTGTCCGGAGTGTGGAACGGAGGTCTGGGCGTATCCGACGAACAAGTCGAGCGAGCCGAGTCCGCTGGCAACTGTACGGCAAGGAGAGCGCCGGGAGGTCGCACTTGCTGACGCGTACGTCGACTACGAGGGGGGATCCAACCACGAGAGTCGAGGACGGGCGGCAGACATCGACCGAGAGGTATTCGATTCGGATGGGAATCTCCTGTATTTCCTCGAGATCAAAGAGCGCTCTTGCTCTCTCAATGGCTATCGGAACACGAAGTTCCCGTATGCGAAGATCAACGCTGGAGTGGAGCTAACCGAAGAGTACGGTGTCCCTGTTCACGTCGTTTTGAAATTCGTGGATTGTTGGGCGCGAGAATTCATCACTGTTGAAAGCGAGTACGAACGGGGAGATGATCCGTTTTTCCCAGAGTATCGGCCGAGCCAGGCACATAGCGACCGGCAGGTGCCTGTGGAAATTCCGGTGACAGAATTGGACATTCTGCGCTTACGGGACGGTTGCAACGAGTTAGATGGCACTAGAGACTAGTCCACAAAACCGTACTACTGGTCTCGCTCAATCCTCGCTAGCGGAGATGACTGATAGCGCACATTTCGGCGATGTCGCTACCTCGGAAACGGTACAAAACCAGTTTTGCGCCGGTTTTCCGTCTCGATACGCAACTGCAGCGGCCTGCCGAAACGGGACCGGTTGCGAACTGAGCGTATTGTGGCTGGTCCGTCGTCGTTGTCCACGGAGCCAACAGACGGGAGAATGCGGCGTCACTGTACGTCTGTTCCGAGTCGACCGCACGCAGTCGTGTGGTCGCACCGGTACATCGTTACAGTAATCACTATCAGTGTAGCGTCCCCTCGCGAACGTCCTCGTCGTACGCGAACAGGGCGTACCCCACTTCTGCGGGGGTATAGCCGGTTTCGGATGCGATTTCTCGGATCGGTTCGATCATCGTCACGTAGTCGGCCGCGTCGAACGATTCCTTGCGACCGTCGAGATACTCAAGACGGTCGAGACTCGCCCAGACGCGGGTATCGACCACGGCGTGGTGCTCGGGGTCCAGTGCCGTGAGTACGGCCGAGGCCGTCGGCGCTTTGAACCCACTGAGACCGGTCAACAGCTGGATTTTCGAGAAATCGCCATCGACTCTCCGGACGTTCGCCGTCACCTCGCGACACCGCTCTGGCGGGTTGGACTCGACGTGATAGGCACTCCGGGTCGAGTTCTCGTAGGCGAGGTCGTACAACTGATCGCGGGTGAGATACCCCTGTTCACGGTAGGTGGCACCGATCTCGTCCAGTCGCTCGGGGAGCACACCTTGGGTCCGTTCGTAGGCGTCGAGGTACGTTTCGATGAGTTCGTCCACGGTAGCGGTGCTTGCGGCCCCGCTGTCTTGAACGCTACCGATCCGAACGTCGTGGTAGTCCCTTACAGACTGCAGTACAATGCTCTCGCGGCCATACCACTTTGTGACCGCGGTCCCAATTACTGGTGATGACAATCTTGGTGCCAGTCGCGAACGGTCCCCTCCGGGATCGGGTGCTCGATACAGCGATCGATCTGGGACGGGCGCTGGAGGAAGATCTCTATATCGTCCATCTGGTCGACGAGGAGACGGCCGACGGGACCGCAAAGCGGATGCGAGACGAGATCCGCGACCGCGTCCAGTCCGCGGACGTGGCCGCGACGGTCTCGCTCGAATACGTCGGGCACGGCCTCGCCCGCTCGCGCTCCCGCATCGGACAGGACGTGATCGAACTGGCCGCTGACGTGACCGTGACGCACATCGTGATGGGGCACACACCGAAAGGACTGCTCGAGGAACTCACCCACGGCAGTGCCGCGCAGGCCGTCATCGACGCCGCCAGCGTTCCCGTCACCGTCGTCTCGGATACGGAAAGACCGTAACGAGGGACAACCCGCCTTCATACAAGCGGTTCTGCAGGGCGGTCCAGATCGTACGTTTCCCGGAGCGTGTCCGCGAAGTGACCGCCTTTCTCGAGTGCGATCGTGACGACGACGAACGCCCCGCCGGCTGGCCGGAGGACGAACGCTTCACGCGGGGCCGGTTCGTCGGACTCGTTGACGCGGTCGACGAGTGGCTCGAGCGGGCGCGATCCGTCCTCGAACTCCTGCAAGCGGTCGGCGCTACCGCCGTCTGCGAAGACATAGCAGACGCCGTTGACTTCGTTGTCGGTGTTCCGAGTGAGGCGGCTGTTCATACTGTCGCCGCTGGCCCGTGCCTCCTCCCAGAGGTCCTGCGCGACCTCAAAGACGGGATCGACGTCGTCTGCGAACGCATACAGCGTCGGTCGTCGCAGCGTGAAATCCTTGAGGTGCGGCCGTGGCTCCGACCACTCGAGATCGACGTCGAATAGATATCCGGGCCGGAGACCCTCAGCACCTCCTTCACGTTCAACTCTGACCTCGACCGGCTCGTATCGCTCCCGGTCGAACAGCCCCAGGACCCGCTCGTCGCTCCCGTGCGCTTGGTGGGGTCCGGTCAGCACTCGGGCCGGGCGTTGCTCGTCCATAGGGTCCGTTCATCCCCGACGGACAAAAGCGGCCGGTCCCGCAGGCTTTTGCCCGACCGCTCGATAGCGAGGGTATGGACGACATCAGGTTTCGCGATCCGGCTGGCACCGTTCGAAACGGACGCTTGCACGACGATCACGTCCACTTCGGCGACGACGCGTACGACCTCGAAGCGGTGGACGTCCTCGCACCCGTGGAGCCGACGAAAATAGTCTGCGTGGGCCGCAACTACGCCAGACACGCCGAAGAACGCGGCGAGGACGTGCCCGACCGACCGCTGCTTTTTCTCAAGCCGCCCAACGCCGTCGCCAGCCACGGCTCGACGATCACACTCCCGGACGGCAAAGACCGAGTCGAACACGAGGCCGAACTCGCAGTCGTCATCGACGAACAGTGCAAGGACGTCGACCCTGAGGACGCCGAGGACGTGATCCGCGGCTACACCTGCTTCAACGACATCTCGAACCGCGATGACCAGTCGCGCGAGCAGAACTGGGTCCGAGGGAAGGCCTTCGACAACGCCGCTCCGATGGGCCCCGTGTTGGCCGAGGAGATCCCCGACGACGCGGCCATCGAACTCCGGG
>JBEQBN010000054.1:0-6951 GCA_041639775.1 Halapricum sp. | reverse complement strand
GCTTCGACATCTCCGCCGAAGAACTGCAACGACCTCTCGGCAACGTCGAGCGGAAGAAGTCGATAGAACGGCTCTTTGTGGCAATCGCGTCCAAGAATGGCTTCAGGACACGTCCGATGTCGAATACTCACTCCCGAGTGGTCGGTGGTTGCTGGACCCGACGGGAGTCCGTATCGACCGGACCAGGAAATCCGTGCAAGGTGAGCGGCGTGCCGCGTGATTTTCCCGCGACACCCACTCCGCCGTCGAACTCGCTGGCCAACCCGACCGGACGTGTTTACGGAAGTGCGAGGCGAAAGCCCACCCTTTCTGAAGGGTACGCTACCGGCATATTCGCCAGACTCGAACCCGATCGAGGAATGCTGGCGGCAGCTCCGAGTGTCTCTCAGCGACCGCTTCGGTGACTGACTCGACGAGTTGGCGACAGCGATTGATACAGTTCTTGGCTCACGAAGTGGGCAAGTCTTTCTAACGACTACCAGTCCTCGGTTCGGTGAGCGTGTATTTCGGTCCGTGGCAGATCTCGACACTACCACCGGAGTGGTCATAGACGACGGAGAGATGTCTCACGCTTGGTCTGACATCCTCCCACGGCTAAAGCCCTGTCTCTTACCCACAACTCCTATCGCCGTAGTTCGTGGAGAGTGTGGGCAAGATGCAGAGCGGTTCACGAAGCCGCCGAGCTGATATAGAAGAGGCAGAACTGTGTCAAACGGACGTCTCTGGCACGGTTCGCAAGGAGTTCCAGTCTGCTGAGTTTGGTGACGAACGGCTCACTGACCGATTAATGCAGGTCGGAGATCGGCTCGGCAGGGCACCTGCCGAGTCGATCCCCAACGCTTGCGAGGACTGGGCCTCCACAAAGGCTACGTACCGATTTTGCGATAACGAGTGTGTGGATCCAGACGAGATTCTCTCCGCTCACAAGCGAGAACAACGCTCACGCGTCCGTGATACGGAGGAGCTCCTAGTTATCTCTGACACGACCGAGCTTGTGTTCCCGAGACATCCGTCAAAGGAAGGACTCGGTGACATCGGCAACTCTACCACGGATCTCGAAGGTGTCAAGGTTCACTCAACGATCGGAGTCGATCCACAGACACATCGCATGACTGGGGTCATCGATCAGCAGTCGCTGATCGAGGACCAACAGGCCAGCACCAAACACGATGCGAATGGGAAGGGTGAGCCGATCGAATTAGAGAGCGAACAGAAAAAATGGATCCGCGGAGACAGGCAAGCCAGCGACTGGCTTGCCGAGGAGATTCGGCCGATATTCATCCACGACCGAGGAGCTGACGCATTTGCCTTCTACCGCGAGGTTACAGACGACTTGGATGCTGGGTTCATCGTCCGTGCGAATCAGAACCGCTGTATTCAGACGCCGTCCGGAACGGACGGGCGTCTGATTGACTGGAGTGAAGACCTCCCCGAACAAGGTCACACGTCTATCGAGATCGAACAGGGGAATGAAAGAGAAGCCAGAAAGGCTGAACTGATCGTCAAAGCCGGCTCGTGTGAACTGCTTCCACCGAAGAACGATCCAACTCACACCGAGCCAATCGAGGTAAACGTCGTGCGGATCGACGAACGTGGAGAACAAGATGACCCGATTCAGTGGGTGTTACTCACCACTGAATCGGTCGCTACGTTCAGTGATTCGCTGAGTGTGGTAGAGTCCTACCGCGCCCGATGGACGATCGAAGACTGGCACAAGGTGCTGAAAACTGGATGCCGAATCGAGGAACGTCGGCTGGAAACATGGGAACGCATGGAGGTCTTGTTGAGTGTCTACTCGGTGATTGCGTGGAAGGTGCTGGAGTTGCGGGAACTTGCTCGGGGAGACGCACACTACTCACCTGATGTCCTTCTGAGTGAGACTGAACGGTCAATTCTGGAAACGAAATTTCCAGAATTGACCGACAACGGGGCTCAAGCGTACGCAATTGCGGTTGCGAGAATCGGTGGCTATCTTGACCGAAGTTCTGATCCACCACCCGGTTGGGAGACGATGTGGAAAGGCCTCAAGAAACTTCAGACCTGGGCGGAGGGATACGAACTGCACTCCTGAGACTTATGGGTAAGAGACAGCCGTGAACGGGTGGGCTTTTGCCTCGCTACCGCTGTAACACGTGAACTGAACTATCGCTCATAATACAAACTTCATACAATTGTCTTATAGTTTCACCGAAGTCGAATCGGTATTTTCGTGCCGAATCAACGTGATCCTAGACCGAACTGTTAACTCCCGGTTGGCCTATGGTGGATGTATGTACGACGAAGACGAGCTCGAATCTATCCGAAAGCAACGCGACCAGTGGGAAAAAGAGACGCTCGATCCGGCACTCGACGCCCACGGCGAGCGCCGTGAGCGGTTCGCGACCGTCTCGAACATGGAGACCGACCGGCTGTACACGCCCGAGGACGTTGCCGACCTGGACTACGAGGAGGACCTGGGGTTCCCGGGGGAGGAGCCGTTCACGCGCGGACCGTACCCGACGATGTATCGCGGCCGGACGTGGACGATGCGCCAGTTCGCGGGCTTTGGCACTGCAGAGGAGACGAACGAACGCTTCCATTACCTCATCGAGAACGGGCAGACCGGACTCTCGACCGCGTTCGACATGCCGAGTCTGATGGGACTTGACTCCGACCACAAGATGAGTGACGGGGAAGTCGGCAAGGAAGGCGTCGCCGTCGACACCCTCCGTGACATGGAGATTCTCTTCGACGGGATCGACCTCAGTGAGGTGTCGACCTCCTTCACGATCAACCCGAGCGCGCCCGTCATCTACGCGATGTACGTCGCGCTGGCCGACCAGCAGGGCGTCGACCGCGAGGAGTTGCGGGGCACCTTCCAGAACGACATGCTCAAGGAGTTCATCGCGCAGAAAGAGTGGGTCGTTCCACCGGAGCCGTCCCTCGACGTCGTGACGGACACCGTCGAGTTCGCCATCGAGGAGACCCCGAACATCAAGCCCATCTCGATCTCGGGCTATCACATTCGGGAGGCCGGTTCGACCGCCGTTCAGGAGCTCGCGTTCACGCTCGCGGACGGGTTCGCCTACGTCGAGGACTGCCTCGACCGCGGCATGGACGTCGACGAGTTCGCTCCCCAACTCTCCTTTTTCTTCAACTCGCACAACTCTATCTTCGAGGAAATCGCGAAGTTCCGTGCCGGCCGGCGCATCTACGCCCGGGTTATGGACGAGTGGTTCGACGCCGAGGACCCGAAGTCCAAACAGATGAAGTTCCACACACAGACGGCCGGCCAGTCCCTGACCGCCCAGCAGCCCCTGAACAACATCGTTCGCGTGACGATCCAGGCGCTCGCGGGCGTGATGGGCGGCACACAGAGCCTCCACACCAACAGTTTCGACGAGGCGCTGGCCCTGCCCAGCGAGGAGGCCGTCCGGGTCGCGCTTCGAACCCAGCAAATCATCGCCGAGGAGTCCGGCGCGGCCGACATCGTCGACCCGATGGGCGGGTCCTTCGCCATCGAGTCCCTGACCAACGAGGTCGAAGAGGAGACCATGGCCTACATCGAGGAGATCAAAGAGATGGGTGACGGCTCCGTTCGGGACGGCGTGCTCGCCGGCATCGACGAGGGCTACTTCCACCGCGAGATCCAGGACTCGGCATACGAGTACCAGGAGCGCGTCGACGAGGGCGAGGAGATCGTCGTCGGTGTCAACGAGTACAGTATCGCGGAGGACACCCAGCCGGACGTGCTCAAGGTCGACGAGGACGTTCAGGAGCGCCAGCGAGAGCGCCTGGCCGATGTCAAAGCGGAGCGCGACGACGAGGCCGTCGAGGCGGCACTGGCGGCTGTCCGGGACGCCATCGAGAACGACGAGAACGTGATGCCACCGATTATCGAGGCCGTCAAGACCTACGCGACGATGGGCGAGATCATGGCCGCCTTCCAGGCGGAGTACGGAAGCTACCAGGAGACGATCACCCTCGCCTGACCGGACTGTCCCTCTTTTGTCGCTGTCGTCACGTCCCTGGCCACTCGTCCGTGGTCAGGGGGTCGCCATCGAGAAACGCCGCTATCCCTTCGTGGGCATCGTCGGTGGTACAGAGCTCCGCAAACCGTTCGTTCGAGCGGGCGAGGGCGTCCTCGTACGCGTCGTCGGCCATGTCGTAGAACAGTTCCTTCCCCATCTGGACGGCCACTGGGCTCTTGGAGGCGATGGTTTCGGCGAGGTCCATCGCGGCCTCGACGTGTTCGCCCGCCGGGACGACGCGGTTCACGAGGCCCCACTCCCGGGCTGTGTCGGCGTCGATCAACTCGCCCGTCAGGAGCAGTTCCAGGCAGCGCTTCCGCGTCATCGTTTCCCGCAACGGGACCGCGGGACCCATACAGAACAGGCCGACTTTCGGGGCTGTGGCACCGAACTGCGTCCCCTCGGCCGCGACCGCGAGATCACAGGCGGCGACGAGTCCGAGGCCGTTCGCCGCGGCGTGACCGTGAGCTGCCGCAATGACCGGCGTCCCCATCTCGCCGAGCGTCAGGAACGGCTCTTCCATCCGCGCGACCCAGGTCTCGTACTCGGATTTCGTGTCGTGATTCCCGTGTTCCGAGACGTCGATACCCGCGGAGAACGCCTGGCCGTTCCCGGAGACGACGATGGCACGCACGTCGTCCGCCGCCTCGAACGTCCTGAGCCCCTCGTCTAACTCACTCGCCAGGTCCGTACTGAACGTGTTCATCGCTTCCGGCCGGTCGAGGACGATATGTCCGACGTGGCCGGTGCGCTCGGTCTCGATGGCAGTCGCGTCGCTCTCTTGTGTGTCCGATTCCATGCCCTGACATGGTGTCGGATGAAGAAAAAACCCCCATTGTTTGGACCCACGGATGAGTGGCGGCTCCGTCCACTGCGAAACAATCGAAACGACGGGCGAGTGAACCGCTCGGCTCGGCCGGAGTTACTGCTTCCGGCCGAGGTCGTAAAACTCGTCGTTCGGTCGGATGTCAGCGAGGTGAACCAGCCGGTTCGAGAGGTTGAAGAAGGCGGCGACGCTCCCGATATCCCAGATGGCCCGTCGGCTGAAGCCGTGCTCTTCTAGGCGTTCGAAGTCCGATTCGGTCACGCGCTGTGGGTCCTCGGTTAGCTTGACGGCGAAATCGAGCATCGCCCTGTGAGTGTCGCTTACGTCAGCCGTTCGGTGGTTGGTCGCGAGTTGTTCGGCGAGTGTGGGTGCTGATGCATAGATGCGGAGCAACGCACCGTGGCCCACGACACAGTACAGGCAGTCGTTGACGCCGCTTACGGCCACGATTATCATTTCTACTTCCTCCCGTTCGAGTGCTGTGTCCTCGACGAGGGCGTCGTGGTAGTCGAAAAACGCCCGGAAGTGGGACGGACGATACGCCATAGCCCGGAAGATGTTCGGCGTGAATCCGGCCTGTTCGGTCTCCTCCTCGATCCGTTCCCGGAGGTCCGCCGGGAGGTCTTCGATGTTCGGTACCTCGAACCGTCGCATTACGTCCTTCGTGTTTGAGTCAGTCATTCGTTCGTTGATTGTCGATTTTTCAAGAGCAATGCGTGGGTTGTCGTGGTCGCCCGGCTGCTATCGCGCGTTCTCGACTTCCTCGAGGGCGTCCGGATTCTCGATGCTGGACATGTCGCCCAACTCCTCACCGGTATACGTGGCTTCGATGGCCCGGCGGATGATCTTGCCCGATTGGGTCTTGGGGAACTCGTCGACGAACAGCACTTCCCGCGGCCGGAACGGCTTGCCGTGTTCTTCCCCGACGATGTCCCTGATTTCCGCGCGCAACTCGTCGGTCTCTTCGACGCCGTCTCGCGGCTCCGCCGCTCGACTGTTCGGGGACTCGCTTCGCTCGTCCCCGCCATCCTCCGTAATGACGTAGAGCACGACGGCCGTTCCGGTCGTGTCGTCGGGAACTCCGACTGCGGCGGCCTGATTCACGTCCTCGTGTTCCATGGCTGCGCCCTCGATCTCGGCGGGGCCGACCTTCCGGCCGGCGACGTTGAGCGCGTCGTCGGCCCGCCCGTGGAGGAACCAGAGCCCGTCCTCGTCCTTCTGGGCCCAGTCGCCGTGGTCCCACAGTGGCGGGTCCTCGAACGACGACCAGTACTCTTGGAGGTAGCGTTCGTCGCCGCTCCAGAGGGATTTGGTCATGGAAGGACAGGAGTCGCGGGCGACGAGGAACCCGCGTTCGTGCGTGTCGGCGATGGACTCGCCCTCGTGGTTCACGATGTCGATGTTCATGCCCAGACCGGGACCGCCGAGTGTGCAGGGTTTCAGCGACTGGGTGGGCATGGGCATGAGGAAACAGCCACAGATCTCGGTACCGCCGCTGATGTTGATGATGGGTGTGTCGCCGCCGCCGACGGTCTCGTAGAACCACTGCCAGGACTCGGGGTCCCAGGGTTCACCGGTCGAGCCCAGCAGTCGAAGCGAGGAGAGGTCGTGGCCTTCGACCCAGTCGTCGCCCTGTTTGCGGAGTGCGCGAATCGCGGTCGGGGAGATACCGAACTGGGTGAGCGAGTGGCGGTCGATCATCTCCCAGAACCGGTCGGGTTCGGGGTGGTCGGGTGCACCCTCGTACATGAAGATGGTGCCGCCGAAGGTGTGGTTGCCGATCAAGGTCCAGGGACCCATCATCCAGCCGATATCAGAGACCCAGAAGAACCGATCCGAGGGCTTGAGATCGAACCCGAAGTACAGTTCTTTGGCGGTCTGTGTCTGGACGCCGGCGTGGGTGTGGACGATGCCCTTGGGTTTGCCGGTGGTCCCCGAGGAGTACAGCAGCATCGACTCCTGGTCGCTGGGGAGGGATTTGGTGTCGTACTCGTCGCTCTGGGGCTCGACGGCGTCGTCCCACCACTCGTCGCGGCCGTCGGTCATGGGAATGTCGGCACCGAGTCGATCGTAGACGATGACCGATTCGACGTCGGTGTCGGCCTGGTCGATGGC